>CAYSRH010000152.1:4130-5850 GCA_964433245.1 uncultured Bacteroidales bacterium
GGTATTTTGATTTGCCATTAAAAGAATGGAATCCGGACATTCATGATAATCCTTCCATTTCACCCGATATTTATGCGACAGAAGGTGATGATGAAACTGTGTTGAAGCAGGCTGTTTTACATACTTATCCTATTGATGAGGATAGTTTCTTGCTAAAAAATGCACCTGATGATTTTGAAAAGCAACGCGGAAGGTATTGGAACAGACGTGAATTACATGCTTATACGATTCATAATGTGGAAGGATCGCCGAAAGAGGCTTTTTCTTTGTTAGGCTTTACGGTAAAGTGATTATATTTATGACAATTTTATTTTTTCTATTCATTCATTCATTAATTAATTAATTAAATAAAAAATATAACTATTATGGACAAAAAAGCAGATATTGGTTTAATAGGATTGGCAGTTATGGGAGAGAATCTCGTTTTGAACATGGAAAGCAAAGGTTTTACCGTTGCTGTTTTTAACAGATCAACAGAAAAGGTAGAACGCTTTGTTAAGGGGCGTGCCGCTGATAAAAATATTATTGGCACATATTCTGTAGAGGAATTGGTAAAGTCAATAGAAAAGCCTCGTAAGATTATGATCATGGTAAAAGCAGGAGCTGCTGTTGATGCTACCATAGAATCCCTGATCCCGCATCTTGATCAGGGTGATATTATTATTGATGGTGGCAATACACATTTTCCTGATACCAACAGAAGAACTGAATATGTTGAAAGCAAAGGCTTATTGTATATTGGAACCGGTGTTTCAGGAGGTGAAGAGGGAGCATTGACCGGACCTTCGATCATGCCGGGAGGATCTCCCAAAGCATGGGAGTCTGTTAAACCAATATTTCAAAGTATAGCAGCTAAGGTGGAGGATGGAACTCCCTGTTGTGACTGGGTTGGGGAAAATGGTGCAGGCCATTTTGTGAAGATGGTGCACAATGGCATTGAGTATGGTGATATGCAGCTCATATGTGAAGCATACCAGATTATGAAAGATATGTTGGGGATGAGTGCTGATGAAATGCACGATGTGTTTAAAGAATGGAACGAAGGAGAACTAGATAGTTATTTAATTGAAATAACAAGAGACATTCTTGCTTACAAAGATGAAGATGGTGCACCCATGGTGGATAAAATTCTTGATACGGCCGGACAAAAAGGGACAGGAAAATGGACAGGTATTTCAGCACTGGATTTGGGCATCCCGCTAACATTGATTGGGGAAGCTGTTTTTGCCAGATGTCTTTCAGCAATAAAAGAAGAAAGAGTGATAGCGAGTAAGGTGTTGAGTGGACCAAAACCCGCTTTTACCGGCGATAGAAAAGCGTTTCTGAATGATTTGAAGCAAGCTTTGTATGCATCAAAGATTATTTCGTATGCCCAAGGATATGCATTGATGGCTGAAGCGGCTAAAGAATTCGGGTGGAATTTAAATTATGGAGGGATTGCACTCATGTGGAGAGGTGGATGTATCATCAGATCAGTATTTTTATCTAAAATAAAAGATGCGTATGATTCGAATCCCAATTTAACCAATCTCTTATTAGATGATTTCTTCAAGAAAACGGTACTTTCAGCCCAGGATAGTTGGAGAAAAGTAGTGGCGACAGCTATTACCAATGGAATTCCTGCACCTGCCCTTGCTACTGCACTAAACTACTTTGACGGATACCGAAGTGAACGTCTGCCTGCTAACTTGTTGCAGGCCCAACGCGATTATTTTGGTGC
>CAYSRH010000153.1:0-5814 GCA_964433245.1 uncultured Bacteroidales bacterium
TGGCAGACCTGTCTCTTGTGTCACAAAAACGACCGAGAATCTATGATTCTAAAAAAAAGAAAAGATTGTAATTATGATTAAAATAACTAAAAATAAAAAGCGATTTAAAAAATGAGAATATTAATCATCGGGGCAGGGAAAATGGGATCCTGGTTTGTAGAATCTCTTTGTCTGGATCATGAAGTAGCTGTATATGATCAGGATGTGCAAAAATTACGTTTCTTCTTCCGCACCCTCAGGTTTGACAAGCTCGAAATGATCAAAGACTTTGACCCGCAGCTTGTCATTAATGCGGTAAGCCTGCAACATACAGTCTCCGCTTTTAACGACATTTTACCCTTTATTTCCAAGGATTGTATTTTATCCGATATCACATCCGTAAAAAACGGGCTTAAAGAATATTACGAAAAAACCAATCACCCATTTGTTTCTACACACCCAATGTTCGGACCTACATTTGGAAATGTAAAAGAACTTAATGATGAATGTGCCATTATTATCTCCGAATCTGATGAATTGGGAAAATTCTTTTTTAAGGATTTTTACCGGAAATTTGGAATCCGCATCTTTGACTACTCTTTTCGGGTTCATGACCAGGCTACAGCATACTCTCTCTCCATCCCTTTCGCTTCAACACTTGTCTTTGCAGCGGTAATGAAAAAGCAGGAAGCTCCGGGAACAACTTTCAAGAAACATTATGAAATTGCAAGAGGCCTGCTATCTGAGGATGAACACCTGTTATCGGAAATTCTTTTTAATCCGTACACACTTGAACAAGTTGAAAAAATCAATGATAAATTAAACAATCTTATAGGACTGATAAAGGATCATGACAAAGAGTCGCTCATGCAACTAGTGCGTGATCTTAGAAAAAATATCGGGTAATCCTTATTAAATTACTTCATCTGATTATGTATATAAATACCATTTCACACTATCTGCCAAAAACCCGGTTGTCCAACGCTTATTTTCAAAATATAAACGGATTGTCAGATGAATGGATATATTCCCGTACCGGTATTCGTACAAGGAGCAGAGCATCGAAAGAAGACACAACAGAAACAATGGCCAGGCAAGCCGTATTGAGAGGACTCGAAACTCTCCCCTACGATATATCAGAAACAGACCTGATCATTGCTGCATCTTACACTCCTGTGGATACCATTGCGACATTGGCACATTACATTCAAAAATCTTTTTTCATAGAAAATACAAAAGCCTTATATATATCAACAGCCTGTTCTTCATTTGTTAATGCAGTAGAAATAGCCGAGGGATACTTTGCCTCCGGAAAAGCATCAAAAATCCTGATCGTCGTCTCCGAACATAACTCCTTGTATAATGACGACAAAGACAGAAACTCAGGTCATTTATGGGGCGATGGTGCAGCAGCCGTATTTCTGTCAAAAGAGCCATACACAAAGAAGGATCCTCATATTATTGATGTGCAAACTTCCGGTCTTGCTACCGTAGGGAAAGGACCTGAGGGGGTGACATTAAAACCTAAACACAATGGACTCAGGATGTCTTATGGAAAGGATGTGTTTGTCAATGCCTGCCACTACATGGCCTCTGAAATAACTGATATTACTTCAAAGAACAAACTATCTGTTCAGGATATTGCCTATATCATTCCACATCAGGCAAATGTAAGGATCATCAATAATGTTGCCAGCAAACTGAATGTTCCGGAAAATAAGATGGTCATCAACATTGACCGCTATGGCAATACAGGTAGTGCCGGTGCATTGATTGCCCTATCCGAATCACGGGAAAAAATCAGGGAAAAAGATATTGTCGGGATCACAGTATTCGGAGGCGGATACTCATCCGGAGCCATGCTTATACGATTTTAAAAACATTCATAAAATCAGAAACAATGATTGCAGATTTTTCATTAAAATATTTTTTACTTAAACAATATACCGGTTTTTTTCATAGAATCTGGTATAAAAACATTGTGATCAAAGGCAAGGAAAATATTCCCAAAGACAAACCATACGTCTTTGCCCCCAACCATCAAAATGCCTTAATGGATGCATTTGCAATCCTCATGGCAGACAAACACCGTCCTGTCTGGTTGGCCCGGGCAGATATTTTTAATAAAAAAACGACAGCATTTCTTACATTTTTAAAAATTTTGCCGGTTTACCGTGTACGTGATGGAATTGATAGCCTGGGACGTAATGAAGAAGTTTTTGATATTGCGATACAAGTTCTTAAAAAGAAAGTACCATTGGCTTTGTTTCCTGAAGGGACACATAACAACAAACGACAATTATTGCCAATAAAGAAAGCTGTCCAGAGAATTGTTTTTCTCGCTGAAGAAAAAAATGACTTCAATCTGGATATCCAGATTGTCCCCTGCGGACTATATTATTCTAATTACACAAACTTCCGCCATGACCTGATCGTGAACTTTGGAAAGCCCATTCCTGTCAAAGATTATATTGATACATACAAGAGAAACACACAACATGCATTTAATGATCTGCGGGACATTATTGCCGAACGTATAAAAGAAATCATGCTTCATATACCGGGAAAGGAAAACTACGATACATACGAATTGGGGAGAGAAATCTACCGAACCCGAATGTTGGAGCGACTGTCTCTTAAAAGAAATACATTCAATAAATTTCGGGCAGACCAGAAAACCGTAACCCTGTTAAAGAAGATTGAAGATGAACATCCTGCATCTATGAGTAATATAGAACAGGAAAGCAATCGTTATAATTACCTTTTGAAGAAAAACCAACTCAGAAGCCGGGTTGTTGAAAAAGGTCCCTTCTCTTTTTGGAATTTTTTGTTTTCAGAAATAAGAGGTTTGATTTTATTGCCTTTTTTTATCTATGGATTTATTCTGAATGGACTCCCTTTTGTCCTTCCGAACCGGTTTGTACGACAAAAGGTTAAAGACCCACAATTCATCAGTTCTTTTAATTTTTTCCTGTTTATGTTTCTTTTTCCTCTCTATTATGGAATTCTCACTTTATTGTATTTCCTCATCTTTGGTCAATACACATGGCTCTTTTTTCTAAGCCTGCCCATATCCGGCTTACTTGCTTTTCAATACTTTATCTTATTTAAGAAAACTTATTCAAAATATATTTACACCATAGGATGTTGGCGTAAAAAAAGTGACTTTATTGAATTGCGGTCAATTTTCAAACGGCTTATCAAAAAGTTGGATGCATTTGATTTGGACTTTCAGTAATTGATCTGTTACTGACTATAATACATTGAGGCTGCCTTTAATCAGACAGCCTCAATGTATTATGAAGATTATGCAAGGGAAATCGAAAAAATTACTTCTTCCCTTTATTATGATTTTTGTAACGGTTCATAAACTTATCAACCCTTCCGGCAGTATCCACAAGCTTCATCTTACCCGTAAAGAAGGGATGTGACGTGTTGGTAATCTCAAGCTTAACAAGGGGATACTCATTCCCGTCTTCCAATTTAATTTTGTCTTTTGCATTAACTGTTGACTTGGTTAAAAATGTTTCGCCATTTGACATATCCTGAAACACTACCAATTTATAATTGTCGGGGTGTATTTTCTTTTTCATTTTTTTTACAAATAAATTATTGATAAACAAATTCATCATTCAAAAGCGGACTGCAAATTTACGATTAGTTATTAAAAACACAAAAGATTTATCCCTATTTTTTACTTTCGCCAAACTATTCTTTTCTGAACAGAAGAATATAAGATTAAAAAGATGCTTTTGTATAAGTAATTATTTAAAATCTTTTATCTATTTTTATATTTGCAGGAAGAAAAATTATCCAGACACATGCAAACAATACGAAAAACAATCATTACCGGACTTATTCTTTTTTTGCTTATGGCCTCATCATCAGCCCAACAGAAGCAAGAAGAACCCCTGACAAGAATTCTCTTTATATTTGATGTTTCATACAGTATGATTGGATACTGGGGGAATGAACAAAAAATTGATATTGCCCGTAATATTCTAATCAATATTGTTGACAGCTTAGAAAAAGTTGATAATGTTCAAATGGCGCTTCGTGTATATGGCAGTCAAAGTCCTGTGTCACGGCACGATTGCAAGGACACAAAATTAGAAGTACCTTTCCGTGACAAAAATGCTGTGGCCATTCGTCAGAAACTTCGTTTCCTCAAACCCAATGGATATACACCCATTGCCTATACTTTAATGCAAAGTGCACGAGACTTTCCTGCATGTAATAATTGCCGTAATATAATAATTTTACTTACCGATGGGAAGGAAGAATGCGAAGGCGATCCATGTAAGGCATCAAATTATTTACAGAAACAAGGGATCGTATTACGTCCTTTTGTTATTGGTATCGGACTTGATGAACATTTTAAAGAATCATTCCAATGTGTAGGTAAATATTATAATGCAACTAACCGTGTAGAGTTCTATGATCTTTTACATGTTGTTATCACACAAATACTCCATCCTACAACTGTTCAGGTCAATCTTCTTGATATCGAAGGTAATCCTACAGAAACTGATGTAAACATGACTTTCTATGATCTTGTTTCCGACCAGATCAGATATAACTATATCCACACAATAAATAACCGTGGCGAACCTGATTCGATAAACATAGACCCGCTACTTCCATACCGGATGAAAGTCCACACAATCCCTCCTGTTTACATTGACAGTATTGCATTAAAAGAGGGACAGCATAACATCATTGCCGTAAATAGTCCAAGGGGCACCCTTCAGGTTAAAACAAGTGGCACTTCTATATACCAGGGATTGAAATTTTCTGTCCGGGATCGTAAAACCAATGAAATTGTTAATTTTCAAAGGCTGAACGAATCGGAAGCATATCTCGTTGGCGCATATGATATTGATATTCCTGTTTTGCCTTCAATCCAATTAGAAGATATAAAAATCAAACAAAACTATACAACCACAATAGAAATTCCCCGGGCAGGTCTTGTTAATTTACTTTATAATACGAGTGGAACAGGAAGTTTATATGTTATGGAAGGTAATGATATGCGATGGATACACAACATACAGCCCAATAAAACAAGAGAAGCTTTAAATTTACTTCCGGGAACTTATCAGGTCGTCTTCAAACCAATCAATGCGAGGGAGTCAGCCTATACAACAGTCCGTAAGTTTGATATAAAATCAGGGGGGGCTGTCACCATTCAATTCTAAAGCCACATCTTTTTAACCAATGACAGATTATACCGACAGCAAGTTGCTTGATATGTTTCACCATGGCAATAAGCATTATGCCTACAATTTGCTTGTCCGTAAATATCAACAACGGCTTTACTTCCACATACGAAAAATTGTCATTGACCATGATGACACAAATGATATTCTGCAAAACTGCTTGTTAAAAGCATGGAAAGGTCTTGACCGTTTTCGTGAAGAATCCCAACTTTTTACATGGCTTTACAGAATTGCCACCAATGAAGCCATTACATTTTTAAATAAGAACAGAAAAAGATTTCTGATTCCGATAGTAGATGTTGAGCATGAGCTCAGCAAGCAGATAGAAGAAGACCCTTTATTTTCAGGCGATGAATTAGAAAAAAAACTACACAAAGCCATTTTGACCCTTCCGGAAAAACAACGTATCATCTTTAACATGCGTTATTTTGACGAAATGAAATATGAAGACATATCAAATATACTGAACACTTCTGTAGGGGCATTAAAAGCATCTTATCATCACGCTGCAAAAAAAATTGAAAAAATCATGACATCAGATTAAACTCTTTTCTAAAAAAAATGTCTTAAAATAAAAACCGAGATAAATCAATCATCATGGTCAATAATGCCGAAT
>CAYSRH010000154.1:0-1650 GCA_964433245.1 uncultured Bacteroidales bacterium
AGGTGTTCCTCCGGATAGACTAATACCAATGATCGTATCTTCTTCGTAATAGACAGTATAAGATCTTTCAGATATTGTAGGTTTTTCAACCACGTTTACCTGAATGTCTTTACTAGCATTGGAAGCACATCCGGTGCTGGTGTTTGTTGCATTGATACGTAGTGTTGTACTGGAAGGTGCCCAGACTCTTAGTGCCTGATTGGTTCCATCCCCGAAAATGGTGTCAACAGGCGTTACGCCCGAAGAAAGGATATACCGGACATCAACCTGGGTGTTTTGTATTGTGATATAGGTAGAATCACCCAAACAGGTTGTCACATCATTCGCATCAATCAGAGAAGTATCAGGAAGCGCATAAAGGTCAACACTGTCGTAATTGAGTGAGGGTGTTTGTAAGGGGTCATTAGCGATTAGGCGAATATAGTATTTCCCAGGCGTTTTGCCTGCGGGGAAGGCACCTGTAATGCTTCCTGCATCAAGATTGACAGATCCTCCTGTTAGCACATCAGGGGCACTCCAATCCGGGGTTCCCAAAGCAGATATTTGTGCAGATATTTGGGTGCTATTTCCATCCGGCCAGTTGTCCGATGGGGAGGCGGAAAAATTAAAACGAACAGTTTCTTCCGGACAAACACCGGTTTTGTTTTTACTTGTCATGTTTATTTCACGACATTCGCCAATATGTAAAGTGTCCCTGACAGTCACAGACGTTGGATTTGTATTGGAGTGGCAGAATTCAAAGCCTAAAAGAGAAGCAATTACTGTATCAAGGGTGTTGGAAGTATATTCAAATAGAGAATCTGCCGGGTTACTGGATGTTTTTCTGAGGACACCGTTCACCCGCCATTGTAAATTAAAATACGGAGGATTGGCATAGTGCATAAGCGTATCTGCGACGTAGGTTCGTGTTTCGTTTTGGCAAGCTGTGGGAGTACCCGATTTTAGCCGAATGCTAATTTTTGGACCTGCATCATAAGATGGAGTTCCACTTGTTCTGAAATAATCAAGACTAAATCCGGTCTCAGAATCATTCAGCCAGTTAAAGAAATAATCATTATCAGCATAAATAACAACTTTTTGATAACCATCATATTGAAAGTTGGCGGAATAATGGTACCATATATTACCTGCTGCAAAAGTGAGTGTATCCATCCATATGGCTTCACCTACAGGATCCATGTCGCCATATCGGAAATAACCCACATAAGGGGTGAAGTCATTGATATCTGTGCTGGCGACTGCACTGCGACGTAGTCGGTAGTAAAATGAAAAAGTGTCAGCTGTGGTAGCATAAAAATAGCAGGAGAAAACCTGTACTTTTGGCTGACCTGATGTTTGACCTATGTAGCGGTTACCATTTGCGGCATCTCCTGTATTTGAATTCATCCCATTCCAAATGACCCAGCAACGGGGATAGTGAGGTCTTGAAGGATTCCAGCCGTAATCGCTCTCAAAATCAACAATATAGGGGTCGCTATGACTTTCTTGTCCATATGAAAACAAACTGACAGACAGAAATAAAAATAAAAAACAGGGTATTTTAAGAAGTAGATTCATTTTATTAAGGTTAATGTATTGATTTTTAAAACAAAACAACAAATTCTAACACAAATGATAAACAGCAATAAAACAGAATATCATAAATCAGAT
>CAYSRH010000154.1:1750-5775 GCA_964433245.1 uncultured Bacteroidales bacterium
ACAAATTCTAACACAAATGATAAACAGCAATAAAACAGAATATCATAAATCAGATGTTAAGATAATCAATAATTGTAAAACAACAAAGAAAAAAATCAAAAATATATACTTTTGATTTCAAAAGACAAGGAGCAAGTCTTGGTAAACAAAAAACATGAAAGAAACAGACCATATCTGAGATTAATATTGAGACACACACGCAGCTATGATTAAAAATATGTGCCAAATCAAAAGCATGGTCACAAATATTTAAACAGAGAAAAAGTTAGATTAAAACAATAATCATTATGCAATTAAAAGAACTGGAGCTGGGAACACTCAAACTTGATGCCGGAGCTATGTTCGGTGTCGTGCCCAAAGTGATGTGGTCAGCACAATATCCTGCTGATGAGGATAATCTGGCAACACTTGCCATGAGAAGCCTTTTAATCGAAGATGGCGGACAGTTAATTCTGATTGATACCGGTGCCGGAGATAAGCAGCCTGAAAAATTCAGAAAGATATATCATTTGGAGGGCAGTAAACTCCTCGAACGGGCTGTTCATGATGCAGGCTATGCCTTGGATCAGGTAACAGATATAATTCTGACCCACCTGCATTTTGATCATTGTGGCGGTGCAACGCGGCTTGATGAGGAAACAGGAAAAAGCATTCCTACGTTTCCTAAGGCTACCTATCATATTGGAAAAGAGCAATGGAAGAATGCAACCAAGCCAAATCCGCTGGAAAAGGCTTCTTTTATACCCGATAATTATATTCCTTTAATGGAAGCCGGACAGGTACAGATGGTGGAACAAGACACAAAGATTACGTCCAATGTAAGTGTTCGTCTCGTGCATGGTCATACCCCCGGACAATTATTGCCCATCATACAATATAAGGATAAGGTGTTGGTTTATTTGGCAGATCTCATCCCGATTATGCCACAAATTCCCCTGTCCTGGATTTGCGCTTACGATGTAGAGCCACTGAAGTCTGTCAAAGAAAAAGACACCTTATTAAAAGAAGCTTTGGAAAATCAATATACGCTTTTTAGCGAACATGATTATTACAATACGTGTTGTCAATTAGAAAATACTGAAAAAGGGATTCGGGCATCCCGCTTTTTCAGTTTGCAGGAATTTTTGAATTCATAGCGATGAGTGTATTGGCAGTTTCTTATGAGTTAAGTGTGTGGGGTTGGGTGCTGGTTGCCTTTGCTGCCATGTCAATAGGCATGGCAAAAGTAGGACTTTCTGGTTTTGGCACTTTACCGATACCTATTTTCGCTCTGCTCTTTGGTGGTATGCCTTCTACCGGATTATTGGTTCCAATTTTATGCATGGCTGATATTTTTGCCGTATTTTATTTTAACAGGCATGCACAATGGAGTTATATTGTTAAGCTACTGCCTTGGGCTTTGCTAGGAATTTTTATTGCTTTGTTGGTGGGGCAGGGTATTTCTGATGTGTGGTTTAGGAAAATTATTGGCGTGGTGGTACTTGTTGGTGTCGGACTTATGCTGTGGCGTGACCTACGAAAAAAACCTTTTGAAGTGCCCCGACATTGGGGGGTTGCCGCTTCTTTGGGATTGTTGGGTGGGTTTGCTACCATGATAGGGAATGCCGCTGGAGCCATTATGGCTATTTATTTATTGTCAATGAACCTGCCCAAAAATCATTACATTGGCACGGTCGCGTGGTTCTTTTTTATTGTCAATCTCATCAAAATTCCTTTGCATGTCTTTTTCTGGGAAACCATTACCTGGGAATCCTTTCAGTTTAATCTCCTGCTCTTACCTGCTATTGTATTGGGTGTTTGGGTTGGAATCAAAACTATACATCTTTTTTCTGATAAAGCATACCGTTATTTTATTATTTTTATGACGGCATTATCCAGTTTATTACTCATTGTACGATAAAAAAATTAAACAGATGAACCCCATTGCGATCATTGGCCCTATGGCAGAAGAAATAGTAAACCTACGAAAGCATATGCAGTCGGTTGAAGAAATTGCCTGGCATGATATTCACTTTTATCGGGGCATTTTATTTGGAACACCTTGTGTTTTGGTGCAATCAGGCGTAGGAAAAGTATTTTCCGCATTGATTACACAACATCTGATTGATTGCTTTCAACCCTCCTCAATTATTCTCACCGGAGTAGCAGGAGCACTTAATAGCACGTATGAAATAGGTGATATTGTCATAGGAAAAGATTATGTGCAACACGATATGAATTGTGGAGAGTTAGGATTTAAAAGAGGTCAGATTCCTTTTACAGACATGTGTGTATTTACTGCTGATCCATCATTGTTTTCTGTTGCATGTGCTTTTCAGAGTGACTTACATAAAGTACATATTGGCAGGATTATATCGGGAGACCAGTTTTTAACACAAAGAGAGATGAAGACACATACTTATATATTTAATGAATTGAAAGGAGATGCAGTGGAAATGGAAGCAGCAGCTATTGCCCAGGTTTGCAAAGTGAATGGGGATTTACCGTTTCTCGGTATCAAAACAATCTCAGACAAGGCAGACGGGCAGGCAGCTGTTGATTTTACTTCAAATCTTCTGACAGTTGTAAACAATACGACTTCGGTAATAAAACATATGCTGGGAAAAACAATTTGATGGCATGTCAGTATAGTTACTTGATGCGACCGGGATTTTTATTGATGAAAGATTTCCAGCTTTTATCGGGTTTGCCATATGGGATCGGGTTTTCGCCCTGAAAAAAATGACACAGAGCAGCAGCCAATCCATCTGTAGCATCTAAGTTTTTTGGCATTTCGGAAAACTTAAATATCTGTTTGAGCATATAGGCAACCTGTTCTTTTTCGGCATCCCCTTTTCCGGTAATTGCTTGTTTTATTTTTCGTGGAGCGTATTCAAAAATAGGAATTTCCCGGGACAAAGCAGCGGAAATAGCAACTCCCTGTGCCCTGCCCAGTTTGAGCATGGACTGAACATTCTTACCAAAGAAAGGCGCTTCTATGGCCAATTCATCCGGATGGTAATGATCGATTAGCTGGATACACCGGTCAAATATTTTTGTCAGTTTCAGGTAAGGATCAGTGATTTTTTGAAGATTGATATCCCCCATGGCAATCAGTTCAGGTTTTTTCCCTTTGCACAGGATGAGACCATATCCCATTAAAGAAGTTCCCGGATCAATACCTAATATGATGCGTTCTTTTTTCGTCACAAACTAAGGTCAGCTTACATAATTTTAAAAGTATCGGGATAAAAATAGGTAAAAAATTTTGCCCGACAGCTTAATTTTTTACAGAGAGGATGTTTTTTGCATGTTATTAAAAAAGAAAAAACAAAAAAATCATTTGAGTATGAAAAATATATCAGTATATTTGCGGACTCAAAAAATGTTTCATTTAAATATAAAAACAAAAAATGCCAGCAAAAATTCGACTGAGTAGAAAAGGAAAAAAAGGAAAACCGTTCTACCACATTTTGGTAGCCGACAGCCGGGCGCCACGAGATGGCAGGTTTATCGAAAAGATTGGCACGTACAATCCAACCACGAATCCTGCAAGTATTGATCTCCAGTTTGACAAAGCCTTGGATTGGCTGCAAAAAGGAGCACAACCCACAGAAACAGCGAGGGCAATTTTGTCTTATAAGGGTGTGATGTTTAAAAAACACTTGCTTGAAGGAGTGAAAAAAGGGGCTTTTGATGAAGCTGAAGCAGAAAGAAAATTTGAAGTCTGGGAAAAGGAAAAAATTAAAAAAACACAAACTCAGGTTGATAAATTAACAAAGGAAAGTGCTTCCGAGAAATCAAAACGCTTAGAAGAAGAGGTAAAAGTGAAAGAAGCCAGAGCAGCTGAAATTGCGAAGAAAACTTCTGAATTAGCAGCAGAAGCGGCAGAAGTGGCAGAAAAAGCTTCGCCTGAAACACCTGAAGTTGTTGAAAATAAAGAAAAAACAGAAGAACCGGTAGAAAATAAAGAATCTGCAGAGGATCAAAAAGAAAAAGAAGAAGAAAAGAAGGATGAGGTAGCAGAGTCACCGAAAGAAAAAGAA
>CAYSRH010000155.1:0-5753 GCA_964433245.1 uncultured Bacteroidales bacterium
GACAAGGATACATCATCAATTCGAACCAGCGAGAAGATTTTTGCAATTACAAACTGAATATGAAACGGGTTCCGGGCTTGAACGAAAGAACCATTATACTTTTGTAAAAGTTCCTGAAGGGCAAGGAACTCACGTATGGATAGATTATAACAACAATGGGATTCAGGAAATTGGAGAATTTGAACTTGCTACATTTCAGGACAAAGCAAATTATATCCGTCTGATTTCTAAAACCGAAGAATTTATTTCTGTATATCATAATCAAATTTCACAAAATTTAAACCTTAATCCATATCCTTTGGTTCACAAAAAAGACGGCATAATCAAATATCTTCAATATTTTGAAAACAACACACACTATACAATACTCAATAAAATACATTCAGATGAACTCATGCAACAAGTTAATCCTTTCATCAGAACACATGCTGACACTTCACTGATAAGCAACAATATACATATCAGGAACACAACTCATTTAAACAAAAGAAATCGTATTTGGGGAATGTATTACACTTACATGGAACGTCATAAAAAAAATCTACTAACCAGTGGATTTATTCAGCAAACCCAATATAATCATTCAAGCAATGCCAGAATGCTTTTGTTCTCTTTAATTCAATTAAAATACCGCCTTAGTTTTGAAAACACACAACAAGATTATGAAAATTATGCCTTAAACAATTATCATCTTCACAAACAATCTCAGGAAATATCAGGAGAATATTCAACGACCAGTAACTTAAACGTTTTAGTAGCATATCTTTATTCAGAAAGTCAAAATAAATCCGGAGATGAAGAAGGTGTAGAACATAACATTGGGGCATCTTTAAGCGGAAGCACCCAGGCAGGAACACAAGTGCAGTTCAAAGCCAATTACATACAATTTCAGTACAACAGTAATATAAACTCCAGTCTGGCCTACAACATATTAAAAGGGTTCATGCCGGGAGAAAATATTACCTGGGGAATTTCTTTTTATCGCATGTTGGAACAAGGAATTGAAATCAACCTCAGTTACGAAGGACGTAAATCTGAATCATTAAAAGCTATTCACACCGGGAATGTTACCATGCGGGCAAACTTTTAATGCCGCACATGTAAGGTTTTGGTTTTATTAGGCTTCTGCTTTTGGAGAACCACCAAATCCCATTGGATAGTCAGAACCACCTGCAGCACCTTTATCTGTTCTTATTGGTCCGTTCATCTTCTCAAACTTACTGACATTATCCTGCAAAGCCAACATCAATCTTTTGGCATGTTCAGGTGTCAGAATAATCCTGCTTTTAACCTGGGCTTTATCGGTTCCCGGAACAATTCTAACAAAGTCAACCACAAATTCTGAATTAGAATGTGTAATAATTGCCAGATTCGAATATGTTCCCTGTGCAACATCTTCTTTTAATTCAATGTTTATTTGTTGTCTGTTTCCTCTTTCCTGATGATTTTCCGGATTATTTTTTTGTTCCATAATTTTATTAGACCTCCTTCTTATCTTCTGGTTCTTGTTTTATTGCTTGTTTCTCTTGTTTTTTTGCTTTGATCAGTGCCTCATACTCTTCCATAGAACCAACAATAAGAGAATCATATTCCCGGCTTCCTGTCCCTGCGGGAATCTTATGTCCAACAATAACATTTTCTTTTAACCCTTCAAGGCGGTCTGTTTTTCCACGAATAGCTGCTTCATTTAAAACTTTTGTAGCTTCCTGGAAAGATGCAGCAGAAATGAAACTTTCAGTTTGCAAAGCTGCACGCGTAATTCCCTGAAGAACTTGCCTTGAAGTTGCAGGAATTGCATCTCGCACTTCGATAGGTTTTAAGTCTTTTCGTTTCAATACTGAATTTTCATCTCTGAGTTTACGCATAGAGATAATACTTCCTTCTTTGACACTTTGAGAATCACCCGGAGAAACAACAACTTTCTTATTCCATATCCAATCATTCTCATTCATGAATTCATCTTTCCCTATAATTTGTTTTTCCATGAATTTGGTATCACCCGGATCTTCCACTTCAACCTTACGCATCATTTGCCTGACAATAACTTCAAAGTGTTTGTCATTAATTTTCACTCCTTGTAGGCGATATACTTCCTGAACCTCATTCACTATATATTCCTGTACCTGATTAGGTCCTTTGATTGCCAAAATGCTTTCGGGGGTAATTGCTCCGTCAGACAATGGCATTCCGGCACGAACATAATCATTCTCCTGCACCAATATTTGTTTGGAAAGAGGCACCAGATATTTTTTTATTTCACCTGTTCTGGAAGTAACAATTATTTCCCTGTTTCCTCTTTTTATTTTTCCAAAGCTTACTTCTCCGTCAATTTCAGAAACAACAGCCGGATTTGACGGATTACGAGCCTCAAAAAGTTCTGTTACACGTGGCAAACCTCCTGTGATATCTCCGGATTTTCCAACAGCTCTCGGGATTTTGACCAAAATAGATCCGGCTTTTACTTCAGCACCATTTTCAACAACAATGTGAGCTCCTACCGGAAGGTTATATGTACGTATTACATCTCCTGATGAAGATTTCAATATTTTAATTTCAGGATTCCGTTTTCTGTCCCTGGATTCAACAATCACTTTTTCAACAAAACCGGTCTGTTCATCAATTTCTTCTCTAAATGTAATTCCTTCCAAAACATTTCCATATGCAATTTTACCATCTGCTTCAGAAATGATTACTGCATTATACGGATCCCAGTCACATATAAGGTCTCCTTTTTTCACATCCTGACCATTTTTTAAATACAAAGTAGATCCATAAGGAATTGAATGAGTAGAAAGTATAATGTTGGTATTTTTATCTATGATCTTGCATTCTCCTAAGCGTCCAATGACCATATCTACTTTTTTTCCGAGTTCATTTACTTTCTTAACAGTTTTCAGTCCCTCAATCTCTATGTACCCATTGTATTTAGACGTAATATTAGATGCTGCTGCAATATTTGATGCTGTACCCCCTACGTGGAACGTCCGTAATGTTAACTGTGTTCCCGGTTCTCCAATAGACTGTGCAGCAATAACACCTACAGCTTCACCCATCTGTACTTTTTTACCTGTAGATAGATTACGTCCATAACACTTTACGCAAACACCTTTTTTTGATTCACAGGTCAATACAGATCGGATTTCAACCTGTTCTATAGGAGATTCTTCAATAACTGCTGCAATATCTTCCGTTATGATCTCTCCTGAATAAATTATAAGATCTCCTGTTAATGGATGATATATATTGTGTACGGCAGTCCTTCCGATAATTCTTTCATATAAAGTCTCAACAACCTCCTCATTACGTTTAATTGCTGTTGCGATAAGTCCTCTCAATGTTCCACAATCTTCTTCTTTGATATAAACATCTTGTGAAACATCAACAAGACGTCGTGTCAGATATCCGGCATCTGCAGTTTTCAATGCAGTATCTGCCAATCCTTTACGTGCTCCGTGCGTTGAAATAAAATATTCAAGTACAGACAATCCTTCTTTAAAATTCGCAAGGATTGGATTTTCAATAATTTCTGAACCTGTTGATCCTGATTTTTGAGGTTTGGCCATCAGACCCCGCATTCCTGAAAGCTGTCTGATCTGTTCCTGAGAACCCCTGGCGCCAGAATCTATCATCATATAAACAGGATTAAACCCATCATTGTCGGTTGTTAATTGTTTCATTAGTATTTGGGTTAATTTGGCATTTACATGTGTCCAAATATCAATCACCTGATTATATCGTTCGTTATTGGTAATAAAACCCATATTATAGTTATTCAAAATCTCTTCAGCCTGTTGATATCCTTGTTTCACCAAGGCTTCCTTTTCCTTAGGAATGATAACATCATCCAGATTAAATGACAATCCTCCTTCATAAGCCATTCTAAATCCAAGATTTTTAATGTCGTTCAGGAATTTTGCACAAGCAGCATTTCCTGCAACTTTAAGAACCAAAGAAATAATTTCACGAAGCGCTTTCTTTGTTAATGTCTGATTGATAAATCCGGCTGTATTGGGTACATATTTGTTGAATAATATCCGTCCTACCGTTGTCTCAATAACATGTCTGACAGGCTCTCCATCTTCCACATCATCAACTTTAACTTTAATAATTGTATGCAGTGTGACTTTTCTTTCATTATAAGCAATTTGGACTTCTTCATCAGAATAGAAGACAGTACCTTCTCCTTTTGTATTCTTTCTTTCTTTCGTCATGTAATACAATCCCAATACCATATCCTGAGAAGGAACCATAACAGGGGCGCCATTGGCCGGATTCAAAATATTATGTGATGCAAGCATTAAAAGCTGAGCTTCAAGAATTGCTGCGTTTCCAAGGGGCAGGTGAACAGCCATTTGATCCCCATCAAAATCCGCATTAAAAGCCGTACAAACCAAAGGATGAAGTTGAATTGCTTTTCCTTCAATCAACTTGGGCTGAAAAGATTGTATTCCTAATCTGTGTAATGTTGGCGCCCTGTTTAATAAAACAGGATGTCCCTTTAATACGTTTTCGAGAATATCCCATACGACAGGATCTTTTCTGTCAACAATTTTTTTTGCGGATTTGACTGTTTTTACAATCCCCCGCTCAATCAATTTACGAATAATGAACGGTTTATACAATTCAGCTGCCATGTCTTTTGGCAACCCACATTCGTGCAAATCCAATTCAGGTCCGATAACAATAACAGAACGTGCTGAATAATCAACCCGTTTACCGAGAAGATTTTGTCTAAAGCGACCTTGCTTTCCTTTTAAGCTGTCGGATAATGACTTAAGCGGTCTGTTGGCATCTGTTTTTACTGCATTTGCCTTTCTTGAGTTATCTATTAGACTGTCAACTGATTCCTGTAGCATTCTTTTTTCGTTACGAAGAATTACTTCCGGAGCTTTTATTTCAATCAACCTCTTTAATCGGTTATTTCTGATGATAACCCTTCGATAAAGGTCATTCAGATCTGAAGTAGCAAAACGACCTCCATCAAGAGGAACCAGTGGTCTTAATTCAGGTGGAATAACAGGAATCACACGCATAATCATCCACTCAGGTCTGTTAACTCCTTTTGATTCCTTAAGTGATTCTACTACCTGAAGACGTTTTAATGCTTCGTTTTTTCGTTGTCGGGAAGTTTCTGTATTTGCTTTTTCTCTTAATTCGTCAGAAAGCTCATTTAAATTAATTCTTGAGAGCAAATCATAAAGGGCCTCTGCCCCCATTTTTGCAATAAATTTATCAGGATGGTCATCCTCCATTGATTGATTTTCTTTGGGCAATGTCTCAATAATATCAAGGTATTCATCTTCTGTTAAAAAGTCTAAATACTTAACACCTTCACTGCTCTTAATTCCGGCATTAACGACCACATAGCGATCATAATAGATAATAGCATCCATTTTTTTTCCCGGCAATCCTAATAAATATCCAATTTTATTAGGTAATGACTTAAAATACCATATATGTGCAACAGGAACCACCAGATTTATATGTCCCATTCTTTCACGTCGCACCTTTTTCTCTGTAACTTCAACCCCACAACGGTCACAAACTATACCTTTATATCTGATTCTTTTATATTTTCCACAATGACATTCATAGTCTTTTACCGGTCCAAAAATTCTTTCACAGAATAAGCCATCGCGTTCCGGCTTATATGTTCTGTAATTTATTGTTTCAGGTTTTAAAACTTCTCCACTGGATTGCTCCAGCACTTCTTCCGGAGATGCAAGACCTATTGTTATTTGAGTGAAGTTACT
>CAYSRH010000156.1:0-5737 GCA_964433245.1 uncultured Bacteroidales bacterium
AACACGTACGTTCAGGATTTGTAGAAGCCTTGTCATTGAAATCAAACATCCCGGTACAGGGGGGCTGCCATGGAACCCAGCATTGGAAAAATATGGTGGAGAGGAAGGAGCATGAGCACTTGCCTGTCAGCTCTGAAAATTTTAACTTCTTCGGATACAGCCCGGATATTACTGATGAGGTTATTGAAAGAGAGCATCACGCCTTTGGGGCTGCCTGTTGTTCCGCTGGTGTAAATAATGACGGCGGTACTTTCCGGCTCGTCTTCGCTTTTGCAATGAAATGCTGTACTTGCCGGTTCCTCTGAGTATTTTACTTCTTCGAAAACGATGACTTCAGGATCATAAGACAATCCTTCTTTTGCCTTGTTGATTGTTTCGATGGTCGTTTCGCTTGCAAACAGAAGCTCAGGCCGGCAGTCATTCAGAATAAAGTGAATATCATCCGGGGACGATAAAAAATCTATCGTTACAACAGTGCCATGATTTTGCCAGATAGCATAAAAAGCATAGATCCAGTCAGCACGATTTTCGGAACAAATGGCTACCCGTTGGTAATTTTTTTCTGAAAAAAGATTGGCCAATGTTTGTATTCCGGAAAGAAGTTCTGTATATGAATAGGTTTTTTCTTTGGTGATGATAGCCGGTTTTTGTGGAGAGATTGTTCTTATCATGGTAATTTAATCAAAATTAAAAAACAAGCAGCAAAAGTAACATTTTTTGGTTAAACCTTAAATCCAATGACAAGAATATCATCAACCTGCTCCTGATCGCCCATCCAGGTAGTGAGTTCTTCGTGCAATATTTTTTTTTGTTCATGGAACGGCTTTTTGTGGATAGAAAGTAAAAAATTCCGGAATGGGATGTATTTGTATTTTTTTCCTTTTTCTCCTCCGAACTGATCAGGGAAGCCATCGGAAAAAACATAAAAAACATCTCCCGGATTGTACCGAATGGTTTCTTGTGTAAATGGTTTTTCTGAGAACATATGAATCCCCACAGGCATGCGGTCGCCTTTGATTATTGACAGCGTTTCGTTACGAATGTGGTACAAGGGATTATTTGCTCCTGCAAATTCAAGGGTCTTCTCTTTTTTGTTAATGATGCAAAGGGCAGCATCCATTCCGTCTTTGCTTGTTGAATCAATTTTTTCCTGTTTTAATGATCGGATAATCATTGCACGAAGCAGGTTTAATATTTCATTGGCAGGCCGGTGCTTATTTTCATTGATGATCTCGGACAGATAACTGTTGCCCAGCATGCTCATGAAAGCGCCGGGAACACCATGCCCGGTACAGTCGGCTGCAAGAATAAAAGTACGGTCACCATAGGTGCCTCCCCAATAAAAATCACCACTTACAATATCTTTGGGGAGGAAAAAAACAAAGCTGTCAGATGTTGCATCTTTTATAAAACCGGGGTCAGGAAGGAGAGCTTCCTGGATGCGTTTGGCATAATTGATGCTGGCAGTGATCTCGCTGTTCTTGGTTTCAATAAGATCCCGCTGGACAGTGATCTCCTCATTTTTTTGTTCAAGATTCAGATTTGTGTCTTCTATTATTTGTTTTTGTTTATGAAGAAGTCTGTTTTTACGCTGAAGAGCCAGCAATCCCCCGAATATCAACATCGCAATCAGTATCAGGAAAAAAAGCAGGAGAGTTACTCTCTTTCGTGCTTCTTCTTCTCTTTTCTTTTCACTTTCCAGCAGTTTGTTTTCTTGTTGTATTCTCTTTTTCTCTTTTTCTTCTAACAATATTTTTTGTTCTTTTAGTTTGTTTTCTTTTTCCAGCCCCATGATCTCCTTTTCATGCAGAATATTTTTTTGTGCTTGTTGTGCTATTTTCAATGCTTGTTCAAGCCTTTCCTTTTCAGATTTTTCCAATTCTCTTTCTCGTTTTAACAGCACCAGCTCTTTTTCTTTCTTTTCAGATTCCAATTGCACCTTTTTTATCGTCAGATCCTGCATTTCTTCTTCAGCACGTTTCATCTTCAGTTGTTTTTCAAGCTGCTCGTGGTAGATGAGTTTTTGTTGATAAAGATGCTCAGCAGCTTGTTTTTCACGTGTCATACTATCGTTCAAAGCAAGATATCTTTCATAATAATTCAGTGCATTGATGGGGTCATTCCCTGCTTTCAGGATTTTAGAATAGATAAGATAACTTTCTAACAGTATCTTTTTATCATCCAGTTTTTCTGCCGTTTGTACAGCATCCCTGATGATTAGAGAGGCATTGTAGTAATCCCCCTTGATCAGGTATATATTGGCAAGTATATTTTCCGCGATGGTTTTTTCCCGTAACATTCCCTCATCTTTACCAATTCTCCGGGCGTGGTTCAATGCTTCTATTGCTTTGTTGTAGTCAAAAATATTTTGGTAGCATACGCCAAGATTTATATAAGGATAGACCAGTGTCTTTAGGGTTTTCTCTGATCTGTCTGCATTAAAAGAATGGATGCTTTTTTGAAAATAATAACTACCTGCTTCATAGTTTTTAAGATGAAAGTAGTTGTAGGCAATTGCATTTTGAATTTGATGCAGGGCTTCATCATTTTGAAGTGTAGTGTAGATATCTTCAAGTAAGAGGTCTGTTTTGAGTGATTTTTCAAAATCTCTTTTTTTCTTATGTATGTTTGATTGATGAGAAAGAGCGTTGCAAAGTAGTACTGTGTCCTTTGTTTCTGAAGCCATGTCTGCAAGTTTTTCATACAGTATCAATGCTTTTTTCGAATTGCCTGATCTGTCATAATTGATTGCAGCCATTTTGAGAATGATGATTTTTTGTGGGTCTGTTGATTCCTTCAATTGTTGTGAACGATCAAAATATTCACCGGCTTTATCGTGTAGGAGGCTCTTGCTGTAAATCTGTCCCATCTGATAGTATATTGATTGGAGCAAAAGACTGTCGTTGACGGAACGGGCACTCGCTTCTGCATTTGTATAATACCTGATGGCGTCTTCTGTCATGCCGAGTGAGAGATAAATTTTTGCAATCTTCATCTCGAAACGGGCTTGTTCTGCTTTGTCTTCGTTCTCTTGTACAGAAAATAATGAATCAAGAGAAGCATATAATATAACACGCAAAGAGTCTTCCCTGCTTTGTTTATTACCGTCATGCTGTCCGTAAACAGAGAAGGTAATCAGGCTTAACAGCAACATGATATATATTCTGTAAATATTTTTATGCATTTTAGTTCAATTGATATGTTAATCCTAATCTGACACTTCTTCCGGTCTGTGGGTTATAAGGCATATCTTCCCCGAACATACCGGTGTTAACACCACCATAAGCTTTGTCAAATAAATTAATGACTTTACAATAGGCATTCAGATCTTGGCTTAACTGGTAATTGCAAATGATGTCGAGGGTATAGAAACCTTCCTTGCTTTTGCTGTCTATGATATCATCCAACCACCGGCTCCACCATAAATTCTGGAAATATACATACAGGTTTTGTAGCGGTTGCATTGAAATGTTCAATTTCCCCAGGTGGCGGGGTGTATTGCTAAAATCAGAAAGCCAGTAGGTCAAAGTTTGAAGTCCCGGTGTCTCTATGTTTTTTTCAGCAATGATGGCACTTCCTTCAACAGATATATTCCACGGCTTGTATAAATCCGGAATGCGAAAGATACCATGGACTCCATATACCTTCATGGTGGCGTTACCGAAATTTTTACGGGTAAGCAGGCTGTCATTTGAATCTGACACATAGGGTAAATCCAATGATTCCGGAGAAACATAAGTGTTTAGTATCAGGTTTTTTGTTTCGTTATAATAAACACGAATATCAAATTCAATGATATTGAACAGAGTTGTTTTTACACCCAGGTCAAAAGCCATAAATTTTTCCGGTTTCAGGTTCTGGTTTGGGGCAATGAAATAATGGATCGAATCATTTTCAGTTTGATAGGCAAAGGATTCGAATGTTAATGAAGCGGGGGGAGCCTTGTAGGCATAACCCAGGGATGAACTGAGAGATGTTTTTTTTCCCACTTTTTGTAAAACTGCAATTCTTGGACTGAAGGATGCACCGTACATACTGTTGGCATCATAACGTATGCCGCCCATGAATGTGGATCTGTGCAGCATATAATAAGCCTGAAAAAATCCAGAGATGTTGTGAAACTTCACAGGATTGAAGCCGAAAGCATTCCAAAGGGTGTCCTGATTGATGTCGGGACTTTCATACAATCCGTATTGGGATGTATTATATGGTGTTTTCATTATATTGGTTGTCGGCAGATTTTTTGAGTGGGTATAGTCTCCGCCGAAAACGAGTTCCATTGCTTCAGATATATTATAAGTCAACAATTGTTCAAGGGAAATATCATCAGAGGCAGAGTAAATAAATGTCCGGGCAGGAAGAAAAGTCGTATTCAGGCTACTCCTGTCATCCATCCTGAAAAAGAGGCTGCTGAAAGTTGTTGTGCTGTGAAGATGAGAGAATAATGGTCTTGTATAGGATAATGTTGTCCGGTTGATGGCTTCACCCCAAAAATTGTTCGGGTCATCATATCTGAATAGATAAGGGGATTGCCCAATAGAACTATGTGTCTTTCGATACATGTTGTCAAAAGTAAGTTTAATACCCCGGAAATCAAGCTGTAAACCAGAATGATGAGAAGACATGCCCAGACTGGAATGTGCAGGATGCCACAAGTCACCTTCATAATATGGGTGGTAGTATTCTTCTCTGATAGACTTTTCATTGATATTCTTTTCTTGTAATAGTTCAGGTGTGATGTCCATCGGGGATAAATAAGTGCCATCAATATTAATTTTTTTATTTCTTTTTTCCAGGAAATACAGGGGATTGTATGCATCATCATAACCGTTAATGATATTCAGGTCTTTGATTTCATTTCGTCCGCCATAGAAGCTATATTTTAAAATATTTTGGTTTCTTCCTGCTTTTCCTCCAATCATAAAATTCATCAGATTGTACCCGTTTTCTCCGAGGCTTATGTCGCCATGTACAAAGCTGCCCTGCTCAGGTTCTTTTAATATAATGTTAATCACTCCGGACATTGCATCAGCACCGTAAATGGCTGCTGATGGTCCGATGATGATTTCAATCCGCTCAGCCTGTCTTACGGGGAGTTGATAGCCTATTGGCATTCCCTGAACAACCGTAGGTTTAACTGATATGCCGTTAATCAGTATTTTGGTGTACATATTACCTGTTAACCCCCGGATCTCAAAACTTTCGCCGAGGCTTCCCGAAGCAGGTTGTCCTATCTTAATGCCCGGTACAGTCCTTAGCACATCCACCAAAGAATGACAATTGTATCGAATAATGTCTTTGCGGGTCACAACATATATTTCCACGGGCAAGTCATCAACTTTTTTTGTTGTTCTGCTGGCAGAGACTACCTCTAAGCGTTCCTCATCCGGTGGGGCAGCCAGATCATCTGACTGTAAAAGGTGCAAGGTAAAATTATCTGAGGGTAGGGACTGGGTTTTTAGGTGTACAGGGAAAGAAACCAAAAATAACAATGCAATGGTTTTTCCTGCAAGTTCTCTTGTAATATTCATTACGATGGAACAATTTTATATGTCTTCTTGCAATAATCACTACAAAAATAGTGTTTTATTTTTTTAAGGCAATTTATATTATAACAAAATAAGATAATCATTTATACTAACTTCTGTTTTGACATATTAATTAATTTTAATTTTTTGGTAATTATAATGAATGTGTCAAAGTAGAATTATATAACAAATCAAAAATTCTAATATTT
>CAYSRH010000157.1:0-5642 GCA_964433245.1 uncultured Bacteroidales bacterium
TTATACCAATTTCACTTTGAACTTTTACAATTATCTTTTAATAAGTAAACAAGACAGAGGAAAATTTGCTAAAATAGAAGAGGCAGTTCCTGATGGATTTATTGCTGAACCGGTGGATACTCGTGGGGGAATATTTACAGCAAGAGACAATACAGTTAAATTTTTGTGGATGAGTCTTCCCGAAGATGAAAATTTTGTTGTATCATACCGCCTGATACCTAAACCGGAAAGGCAAGCAATAGAAAAGAATATTGCTATTCAGGGAACTTTTTCGTTCATTGAAGGAAGGGAAACAGTTTCAGTGAATATCCAACAAAGGGATGTGGATCTTACTTCTTTGTCTGCTATGCAAATAAAAGAACTATTAAATGAAGAAAAAGATTCCGGAATTGGGGTGCTCCCCTATAAAGGGCAGGTAACAGCAGAGTTAGATGAAGAAGAAGACACAAAAGAGTTGTCAGATGCTGTTGTTGCAGAAAAAACGATTGGGAAAGAAGATGTAACTCATGATAAGAAAGAAGATGATGAATTGCCGGTGAATGATTTTTCAAGATTCTCAGCGGATGAAGATGATAAAGTATCGTATATTCTGGAACCGGAAACGGGAATTTACTACAGGGTTCAATTGGCAGCAGGACACAGACCGGTGAATATTGCTGGGTATTTTCGAAAATATGACTTAAATCATCAGGTAAAACGTGAAACACATGAAGGATGGTACAAGTATTCAGTAGGCTCTTTCAAAGTTTATCGTGAAGCCAGAGACTACAGGGTGCAGGTTTGGAATACAACTACGATTGATGATGCATTTGTTGCAGCCTATAATAGTGGACATCGTATCACAGTTCAGGAAGCCCTGATGATCTCTAATCAAAAATGGTATCACTAAATGACACTAAAAAATAAATTTACTCCATTTATTCTCCTGATGTTCTGCCTTTTTTTTTGCAAGCCCTGTGTGCGTGCTCAGGATGATATGTACGAAAGTTTGCTGCGGGAAGAAGTTGAGGTTGAAAATCCTGTATATATGCCTGTTATAGGTGTGGGGACTGGGGTTGTTAACTATATGGGTGACATTGAAAATGAATTAACAGGCTTTGGAGCGGGGAACCATGCCACGAAAATTAACATATCAACATTCCTTGGCAATAATCATTACTTCAAAGGAAACTTTTTTATTCTTTTTTTGGCTTCAATTAGCGGGGAACAGTATTTTTACGATGCTCCGGAACCTTATTTTTATAATTTTAAAACGGAGTTCGTCTCATTTGGTCTTAATGTTCAGTACAGTTTTGAGCCTTTCTTTAAAAGAGATGCCCTGGTCAAACCTTTCCTTTTACTTGGAGTTGAAATCCTACAGTTTAATGCAGTAACAGACATCAAAGATGATGATGGAAATCCATATAATTTGAAGCAGGATGGAACATACAGGGATGTGGATGGAAATATTATCACACGAAATTATGGGTATGAAACTGATTTACGCAGGGAGATGGATTTTGGAATGGGAAATTATGCAAAAACAACTGTTGCTTTTCCTGTTGGTGCCGGATTGGAACTGAGGATTAATGAACGGGCATTTTTACAGATGGGGACAGGATTACATTTTACTACAACTGACCTGATGGATCATGTGAGCCATGAAAATACACAGGGAATAATAGGAAAAAAAGGCAACGATAAATATGTGTTTTCTTATGCAACTTTTCATTACGATCTTTTCTCTGATCCACAAACAGTTACTATTCAGCGATTGTTTGCCGATATTGAATTCGACCATACCATGTATGGAGATGAAGATGGTGACTGGGTTTTTGACCGTATAGATCATTGTCCGGGTACTCCGCAGGGAGTTGGGGTGGATTCTATTGGTTGTTCCATTGACAGCGATGGCGATGGCATCCCTGATTATATTGATTTAGAGCCCAATACGCCTCCTAATTCATTTGTAGATAATTACGGTCAGGCATTGACAATAGAACAGATTGTTGATATGCTTAAAACAGAAGCTGCAAGCCGGGAAGATGTGGATCGTATCATCAGGTCAAATATATCCGGAAAACATCAGGCTCGTCTTTCTAATATCGTTATACCCGATAAATTCAAGTCACTCGATGTTGATGGTGACGGATTTATTTCTTATGAAGAATTTATGAAAGAATTGGATCATTTCTTTGATTTTGAATCAGATTATTCTGTTCAGGAAATTGAGGAATTGAAGGAATTCTTCTTTAGTCAATAAGCTACCGGCTTAAAAAAAACTTAACCGTTTGTCTTCAATTCCGGCTTCGTCTTTCAGTGTATTCATTACATGTGTATGAGTACGTGAAGTCCGTTCGTTTGTGATTGTCATTTTTTGTATTGAGTAATCTGTTAGCGGAGTAGCTTCGTCTTTTTGTTTCATAAATGCCATATATACACCTCTGATTCCCGAAAATGCAGGGGATAATGTATTGACATCCAGAGCAGAAACGGCAGCAGGCATTTTTGGATCAATACCCACACCTGTAACAGAATGTGAAGCATAAGTCATGGAAAATCCCTGTTGAATAGTCTTATCGAGCTTGCTAGCAATCACTTTTAGGTCATTTTCAGGAGAACTATCTTTGGCCTTGTTGAAATCAGTTTTAAGAATATTGGCTTTGTGTTCTTTAAGCAGTGTTTCAACAATATTTTCTCTGACATCTTCAAGGGGTGCAATTCCCTTTTCCCTGACCTTATCGACAGCAACGACAATAAATTTTTCGTTACTTTCAAATGTTTCTGAGACATCACCTTCACTTGCTTCGTATGTCCATTGTATAATTTCGCGTGCATTTGGAGCTATGTTGTTAATTCCTGAAGCATTTTTTTTGAGGTTTGGATGTTGCATCAAAGGGATTCCTTCGTCTTCCGAAGCTTGTTTTAAAGCGTCAATGGAACGTGACTTTCCGGCAAATGTATTTGCACGTGCATAAATCTTTTGGTAAGTTTCACTACTGGGAAGAACCTCTCTTTTCAGAATCCCCACCTGTCGTTTTTCTCTTTTTGAACTCATTTCTGTTACTTCAACAATGTGCTGTCCAAATTGGGTTTCCACAAGCATAGGATTTCCTACTTCGCCAAAGAAACAGGAATCACTGAAAGGTTGCACCATCATTCCTTCAGAAAACCAGCCAAGATCTCCACCATCTTCGGCAGTTCCATCAGCACCAAATTCTCTTGCCAGCTGAGCAAAGTCAGCTCCATCAAGGATCAGGCTATAAACACTATCGGCAAGTTCTTCAACTCTTTCCCTGCTTGTATTTTGATCAGGTTGAAAAAGGATATGCCTGGCCCTGACACTATCAGGTAATTGATTTATTCCCAGTAATCTGGCAATTTTGTAAGTTTCGTTTGTTTTATATGGACCATAAACATCCCCTATCCGGGCAGAAAACATGAAGTCGTTGATTTCATCAGGCAGTTCTCCATAAGCGTAGTTGACATTTTTATAAGCTGTGTCGGATTGCATGTTAATGAATTGTTCCGGAGTTTCGGTTTCTTTAAATTCATCAACCATACGCACGATCCACTCATAAGTTACCTGGTCATCTTCTTCTGAGGGTTTGATGTCAAAATATGCATAATAGATATCTCTTGAAGCTTCTTGTTTATATTTTTTTTGGTATGTGTCATAATATTTTTTTATTTCTCTGTCTGACAAGTTTATTTCATCATCTTCAACAGAGTTGTAATCTGCATGGATGAATTCAATATCAAATCGTGTGTTGTTTTGGAAATGTCTTTGTTGTGCCTCAAGTGTGTTTGTAAAGTGTGCTTTGTTAACAAGATTCATATATTTGATATAAAGCCTGTCCCGCAGAATATTATCTTCGATAAAAAACCAGTATTCGATCAATTCAGGATCATAATTTTCCAGATTTCGAAGAAATGTTATCAGCCGGGTTTTATCAAATCTCTGTGTTTCAGGGTCTGTAAAATATGGGGATTGAATGACCAATTGATGAGGTCTGTCTCCCTGAATTAGTTCAAATAATTCTGTTGATTCAACCCTAAGTCCTGTTTTTTCAGATTCTTTCTCAAGGATAATCTCTTGTACCAACGTATTCCATACTTGTTCACGAATAGCATGTCTGACTTCATCGCCTGGCATTTCTCCCGTGTTTTGCTGGTAGTAATTTTCATATTTTCGTACACGCTGTTCAAATTCATTTACATCTACAGATTCTCCGGCAATGACAGCAATTTCAAGTTGATTGCTACCAAACAATCCTCCACCACCTCCTCCGGTTTCCATGAGATCTCCCATGATAAATGCGATAAGTGCCAGTCCTATGACCACAGAGATTAATATTCCTGCGTTGTTGCGTAATTTTTGTAATGTTGCCATTTGTTTTGCAATTATTAATTAAACTTGATTGAGAGCACGAATATAGGAAAAAGTGACTGATAAATAAAAAGAACAGGTAAAAAATAATAATTTATTGCTTGTTACATTAACTTATGAAGATATTCTTATTGTGAAAGAAGATAGTTTTTGGGGAATTAGAATTTGCAGCTTAGCTTAAGGTTGAAAATTCTTCCTGTCAGATAATTAGGTATGGCAAACATGCTTGGGGTTTCAGGATTTGAACTAATTGTTTTGATCCACATGTAGGAAATTGTATTATTGATATCAAATAAGTTAAATACTTCGATTCCGATTGCTACATTTGTAAAGTGTTTGAAAATAGCAGCATTGTTTTCAACCTCTTCACTCTTGAAATGTTTATACATTGCGATGTCAACTCTTCGGTAGGCAGGGAGCCTCAGGTCATTTTCCGTGATCATGGAATTTGGATATGACACAGGAAGTCCGCTTCCGTAATTCAGATTAAGTTGTATGCGATACGATGGGTTATTGGGCAGATAGTCCTGAAATAGAAGACCGATGTTAAATAATTGGTCGGTTGGACGAGGAAAATAGCCTGATGTTTCGTTAAGTTGAGGATCTTCAAATGTGGGTTCACTAATTAATTTTTGTTTGCTGTCCATGAATGAAAGGCTTAACCATGATTCCGCATCTTTAACAAATTCACCATGGATACGCAGATCAATTCCCCTGGCATATCCACGGGCAATATTCTCTCCCGCATAAATAACCCGTACGTTGTCAACACGATAAGGAATAAGATCATACATTTGTTTGTAGTATGCCTCAGCGGTAAATTTAAAAGGACGTTCCCATGCCTGAAAATTATAGTCACTTCCGATAACATAATGGATTGATTTTTGAGATTGTATTTCCGGATTGATTGTGCCATCAGGATAACGGATCTCTTTGTAAAAAGGGGATTGGTTGTAGTATCCGGCACTGAATCGAAAGAGAAAATCCCTAATCCATGGTGGCGTGATGGATACGGTCATCCTTGGACTCATAAAAAATTCTTTATTGAATGACCAGTAATTGGTTCGAATGCCACCGGTGAAATGTATCTCACCTATCTTTGTGTTAAAAAAACGTCTTACCTGAAGGTAAGATGTAATGCGGTGATTACCCATTTGGTGTTCAGCAATTCTGGAATTATAAAGCAACAATTCCTCATCTGAATAGGGAAGGCTGTATCCTGAAGAATCAAGCATTTCCCATTCATTAAGCTGGTCATGGAATGATTCAAACT
>CAYSRH010000158.1:0-5635 GCA_964433245.1 uncultured Bacteroidales bacterium
ATTATTTTATAAATGATCATATGACGGCAAGGTATCTTATCGCAATATTATTTTCTTGTTGTTCTGTTTTACAGGCTTCAGATTCGATTTATTTTTTTGTTTCGTTTACAGACAAAGATGAATCGGTTTCTGAATTTTCCCATCCTGCTGAATTTTTGTCTGAACGTTCCCTTGAAAGGCGTGTACGTTATCAGATACCTGTTGATATAAAGGATTATCCCATACCATCTTCCTACATTGATTCGATTCTTCTGTTTGATATAACATTGGCAGGAAAGAGTAAATGGCTAAACGGTATTTTGATACAATCAGCAGATACTGCTCTCGCAGATACTTTATCCCGATATTCTTTTGTGAAAACAGTAGCATATGTTGATAAAATAACACAAGGGAAAAGTTTTTTTGATGACAAAGACCCATTGCAACCGGTAGGAGAAGATCATCTGACAGATGAAGACAACAGGCAATTGGTCAATGGGATCTATCTGCATGATGAAGGATACCGGGGAAGTGGTGTATATATTGCAGTGTTGGACGGTGGTTTTATCAATGTTGATTCATTGGATATTTATACAACAGAAATACATGGGGTGTATGATTATGTGGATGATAAGAAGATGTTGTTTGATGCCTCTTCTCATGGTACCAAAGTACTTTCTTTGATGGCAACAGACAAAGAAGATTTCATCAAAGGAACAGCGCCTGATGCGATTTATTTTTTATATAAAACCGAAGATGTTCATATTGAATCCCGTATAGAAGAGTTTTTTTGGATATTTGCTGCTGAGAATGCTGACAGTCTTGGTGTCGATGTTATCAACACCTCGCTTGGTTATTCCTGGTTTGATAATACAGAAGTAAACTATACTTATGATGACATGGATGGCATGACAGCATATATCTCTGTTGCATCTTCGGTTGCTGCTTCGAGAGGGATATTCCTTGTGACGAGTGCAGGAAATAAGGGAAATAAAGACTGGAAACATATTACAGCCCCGGCAGATGCACACGGAATTTTATCGATTGGCGCTGTTGGCTATGATGGATCTGTTGCTTCTTTCAGCAGCTACGGACCCTCTGCGGATGGAAGGGTGAAGCCTGAATTGGTCGCTCCGGGAAATAAGATTCGGATCATTGATGAAAACGGAGACCATGGGTATGGTAATGGAACATCTTATTCCGCCCCGGTGATGGCAGGTATGCTTGCTTGTCTCTTACAGAAATATCCTGCAACACACCCCCAGGATATCCGGCAGGCTTTGATACAAAGTGCAGACAGGTTCGAAAACCCCCATGAATGTTATGGCTATGGAATCCCGGATGTCAGGGAAGCTGACCGGATACTTGCATTTCAGTCAAGACGGGAAAAAAGCAGATCGCCTGTACTTATCTTTCCAAATCCGGCAAATACAGTATTGAAAATATCAATAAAGAATTCAGTAACAGGAGATGATGTAATAATAAAGATCATTGATACGCAAGGGAAGATCGTTGATGAAAAGAAGTTTACATCAATAGAGAAAACAGAAGACAATTTGTTTTCCGTTTCTGTGAAAAATATACCTTCGGGTGCTTATCTTTGCCATGTGATCACAGGCGATTTTTCTGAAGTAACAAAAATAATTATAAATCCGGATTGATGCAGCACGATGCTTTTTCTTTATTGGAGTTAAACACTTTTGTCAGGGAGGCTGTGAAAGGGAATTTCCCTGACCGCTATAAAGTTGTGGCGGAAATAGCATCTTTCTACGAAAATAAAACCGGACATTGCTACCTTGAACTTATTCAAAAGGGAGAAGACGATAGGATTGTTGCCAAAGCCGGCGCCACAATCTGGTCATATTCATACAGGATGCTCAAGCCTTACTTTGAATCATCTACGGGGCGTACATTGTCTTGCGGCTTATCTGTATTGCTTGATGTTTCAATAGAATTTCATGAGGTGTATGGCTATAGCCTTAATATCCGTGATATAGATCCGGCATATACCATAGGAGAGGCGGCACTTCAAAAACAGGAAACCATTAAACGATTACAACAGGAGGATATTTTTGATGCCAACCGTTTCCTTCAGGAGCCTGCACTCTTCCAGCGAATTGCCGTTATATCATCTCCCACTGCAGCAGGGTATGAGGATTTTTGCAAACAGCTGACACACAATTCTTTTCAATATGTTTTTTATATGCATCTTTTCCCGGCTGTTATGCAGGGCGATCAGGCTTCTTCTAGTATTGCAAAGGCTTTGGAAAAAATTGCTGCCCATCAGGATATGTTTGATGTTATTGTGATTATTCGTGGCGGCGGGGCAAAATCTGATTTGCAGTGTTTTGATTATTACGAAATGGCTTCGGCAGTGGCACGTTCTCCTTTACCGGTGATCACAGGGATAGGACATGAACGTGATGAATCTGTGGTGGACATGGTGGCTTTCCATGCAATGAAAACACCTACAGCTGTAGCCGAATATCTTATTATTGCCATGCAAAGCAGAGAACAGTATATGGATGAAATGCATGAAGCCCTTACCGGACATGTCCTTGATTACACAAGAAAGAGGAAGAGGGAGGTACATATATACACAATGGCACTGAACCGACTAATAAAGGATCTTATGCTGGAGAAAAAGATGAAAATATACAGTGTCAAAGATGCTGTACGACATCAGGTGCATGCTTATTTAGAAAGGAGAAAATCAGCTTTGTCAATCCATGAAAAATCCTTGTATTACATGGATCCTGTGAACATATTAAAAAAAGGATATAGCTACACCACCTTGAATGGAAAGATACTAAAGAGTCACAGGGAAGTAAAAAAGGGAGATGTCATTACCACCCGCTTAAGAAATGGGGAAATTATCAGTAAAGTAATTGAATGACAATTAATTTGAACAGCAGATAAAACACAAGATATATGGCAAAAAAAACGAATTTAAGCTACCAGCAGGCAGTACAGGAAATAGAAGAAACCTTGCAATTGATTGAGGATGCAGAACTTGATGTAGATGAACTCTCTGTTAAGGTCAAGCGTATTGCGGAATTAATTGCTTTTTGTAAAAACAAGCTTCATACCACTGAGAAAGAGGTGGAGGAGTTGTTGAGTGAAATTGATAATTCCGAAGATTAGTTTTCTGTATCAGCAGCGGCCCTGACTTCTAATATTTCGATTTCAAAGATAAGAGAAGTATAGGGAGCAATAATACCCGTTGTTGATCCTGTTTTTCCCCATGCCAGTTCAGAAGGAACAATACACAAAGCTTTTTCTCCTTCTCGCATAAGTCCGATGGCTTCTTCCAATCCACGGATTACTTGCCATTCTTGTCCGTACACCAAGCCAAAAGGCTCAAGCCGTTGTTTTGAGGAATCAAAAAACTTCCCGTTCAGGAAACGTCCCTCGTAGTGAAAAATAACGGTGTCTCTTTTTTTAACTTTCTTTCCTTTTCCTTCTTTTAAAATGATATGATATAGTCCGCTTGGTGTTGGGGCTTTCTGAATGCCATGTTCTGTCAGGTATTGTTTTAGCAGTGTTTTTTCATATTCCCCAAAATCTTTGATCCATGTTAAAAGGGCTTCCTTTTCCTTTTTATATGCTTCCTCGCTTTGTATCTCAATCATTTCTATTGTTAAGATGATGTGCTCACTATCCTCTAAAAATTCCGGAAGTTCTGTTTTAAGGGTATTATGATAAAAGTTTTTTGCATTCACCATAAATTCAGCCTTATCGCCTTCAGCAAGTATTTTAATACAGAGATCTATTGTGCTTGGTTCATCTTTGATCGTGTATTGAAGTTTTCGTTTGCCCCGGAAAAAAGTACTGTCCGAAATTGTTTTGTATTCAATAAAAAATGTCAGATAATCATTGTTTTCAGGGGTAAGGTTATTTTCCCCGATCTGTAGCAATTTGTAATAGATCCCTTGTTCGGACAGCTTGTATCCGGGGTGGGGGTCTTTACAAGAAAATCCCAATAGGAGGAGTAAGATAAAGACAACGCTATGTTTTGTCATTCGAATCATAATATTTCCAGTACTTCAACATCATATACCAGGGTGGATCGTGCGGGAATTTTTTTTTCGTCTCCGATCAGTCCAAATCCAAGGTGGGGGGGGATAATCAGTTTGGCTTTATCTCCTTTCCCCATCATAAGCAATCCTTGTTGTAATCCGCTTTCAACATCAGAATGTCCCATTTCAATAACTATCTCTTTGTTATCGTAGCAAGGAGTCCCATCAATTAATTCAATATCGTACCTGATCTTTACTTTGTCTCTGTTTCTGATTTGCGGTCCTTCACCTTTTTGGTAGATCATATAATGCAGTCCGGTATTTGTTGTATTTACCTTCCATTGTCTTCGATTAACATAAGAGCGAATTACTTCATCGTCTTTGTTCAGGAGGTACTTGTTTGTACGGATGAGTGCTTCACGCTCCACTGTGATATGATCTTGCTTGCTTGTTTTCTTTTCATTGCTTTGACACGCAGTGAAAGCAAGCGAAAGCAGAAGCATGGACAATGACAGGAAATATATTTTTATCATAAATTTCATGCAGACTCGTTCATATTTTTCAGGTACGTATTTTTCAATGCTTCCTTGTATTCAGGTAATAAAGCTACAAATTTATTAATAGTTTCTTCAAGGTTTAATAAACTTTCACCTCCGGAAGCATTAAAATGTCCTCCGCCATCAAAATATTTTCTTGCAACTTCGTTTGAAGGGAAATTTCCTTTCGAGCGGAATGACAATTTTATTCTGTCCTGATATTCAGTGAGGAAGACAGAAAAGACCACATTTTTTATGTCCAGAGGGAAATTAACAAACCCTTCGGAGTCACCACTTTCATAATTGTATATTTCCATTTCTTCGGCTGTAACAAATGTATATGCTGTATGGTATTCAGGCAGAACGACCATATTTTCATACAGGAGTTTTCCCAGCAAACGCATTCTTTTTTCAGTATAATTATTAAATATCTTTTGTTTGATCTTGTCTTTGTCTATTCCTTTCTCAATAAGTTTTGCCACAGTAATGAAGATGCCGGGCTGATTAGAGGAGTGGCAGAAACATCCGGTATCTGTTAAGATGCCGGAAAAGAAACAGGCGGCAGCATTTTTGTCAATGGCATCTTCCATTTGCATATCTGATAAGATTTGAAAAGCCAATTCTGCCGTGGAACTTTTTTCTGTGTTTGAAAAAACAAGGTCGAAAATATCTGCAGGGTCAGGATGGTGGTCAATCAATATTTTTTTCCCTTTACTGTCGATCAGTGTTTTTGACAGGAATCCGATCCGCTTGGGTTCGTTAAAATCCATACATATTATGACCTCAGCTTTTTCCAATGCTTCCCGGGCCTTTTCTTTGTGATGTTCTGCCACAATAATATTTTTTGACCCAGGCAACCATTTCAGATAAAGAGGGAACATGTTGGGAGATAGTATTGTGACCTTTTTCTCTATTTTTTCCAGTACCATTCCCATACCGAGGATAGAGCCTATTGCATCCCCGTCAGGATTCATGTGGCTTATGATCGTTATATTTGATGCCTTTGTTATGATGCTGTTCAGTGAATTGAGAGATTCTCCGTAGTTTTGATTTTTTACCATTGATTTTTTACTTAATGTATCTTTTTTTTGTTCTGATCGT
>CAYSRH010000159.1:0-5617 GCA_964433245.1 uncultured Bacteroidales bacterium
GTGCAGAGACTTCATTGGAATAGTCAGAAATACCATCTGTATTATAAGAAAAAATCCGGTATTTGTAATTTGTATTTGAAGTGATTTTTGTGTCTGAATAAGAATTAGAACCTGCTGCTATTGAATCAATATTAACGAAATTATCAGTTTCGGTTTTTCTCTGAATTATATACTCCAGTCCTTCAGGGGTGTTAATTGTCCATTCAAGATTTATTGTTCCGGGACTTTGGGTCAAAGATAAATTTGAGGGAGTAGCCGGAACATTGTAATCATTGCCAGAATGAAATTCAACCCATTCATCAGTGAATACTCTGTCAGGCATCCAAAACTTATGATTTACATCCTCTGTTTGAAAGAAATAATATGGTGCTTCCGTTGGGAAAGAAAAATATCCTACATCCATTAAATAGGTTAGAGCAGAATCTCCAAGTATTCCATCTTCTTCATTTATTCTTTTTATTGGGATTGGCGCATTTGTAGGGTATTCTGATGACAATTGATTTTTAGAAGCAGCCTCGACAAATGCCCCCATCAGATCGAAACTATGATATGTCTTAGAGTCATGGTCAGCATTACCATAATGATCAACAGCCATTGAGACCCTGTATCCTCTTTCACGTAGTTGCATAAGTGTGTCTCTCATGGACCACCATTGAACCTCTCTGTAACATGAATCGGGATAAGGAGATGAACATCCGGGGAAAGGACCGTTAGGTCCAAATTGTTCGTAACGTCCGTTAATTGCGAGAAATGGTATTTTATCCATTCTATCCAGAGTTTTGTATGGCTCGTACATGTTATTTGGGTTACCAAGATTACCGCTTTTATAATAAAGGATTCCTAAGGTTCTTTCAGGTTTCCAAAGGCTAATGTTTTGAGCCATTAAACCATCGGTTGAATGACCGAACACAACCCACGGAGCATGTTTAAATTCTTCAATTCCGGTAACATGTGAGACTGTATCAAGAATGTGCCAAAAAAATGCAGAATCTCTCTCATGATCAAAAACACTCATTCCTAAATGGTTTGTTCTTATGTAAACTATTCCCATTTCAGAGGCTTGCAAATGACTACGCAGAGACCAGCTTTCGGCAAAACTTTTGGCATTTCCAATACCCCCACTAAGGTAGAAACCTTTTATTTTCGTTGCAGAAGCTGGCTTCCAGACCCTTACAATGTCCTGTTTGTCTCTGATTGGATGGTAGATATCAATTACGTGATTCCATTGGCAAAAAGCAGATGTTACGCTTAAGAGCAATGCAATGATTGTGATTTTTTTCTTCATTTTGTAATAGTAATTTTACACCGAAACACATATTCAGTAAAACAGTGCTACCCGGTTAATTTTTTATCTGCATACTAAATTAATGATAAAAAATCAGAAATAGCTCAATAAAAATAAAAAAAAACATTATTTTTGTTTTTGTATTGAAATTTATGGTAGTAACAGGGGTGCCAATGTTTGTATAACAGGCTGAGATCATACCCTCAAAACCTGATCCGGATAATGCCGGTGTAGGGAGTTGATGTGCTTCTCAACCATAAAGCCCCACAAAATTTAAACACATGAACCGAGCCATGACTAATATTTAGTCACACACATAGGATGATTATTGAATATTTGATTAGGTATCAGTTATTCAGTAAATTAGACTTATGGCGAACTCCATATGACAAATAAAAAATAAAATATAAACAGATGAACCGAGCCATGACAAAAATTTTGACACACACATAGGATGATTATTGAATTTCTAATTAGGTGTCAGTTAGTCAGTAAATTAGACTTATGGCGAGCTCCATCTGACCATTAAAAATTAAAAAATAAACAGATGAAAATCAGACTTAACGGAAATACAGTTGAATTACCTGATGAAAGTTCGCTGCCTTCTGTTTTTCAACTCATGAAAACAGAAAGTGATCAAGGGATTGCTCTCGCTGTTAATAACAAAGTGGTTCCAAAAAAAGAATGGCAGTCTTGTGTTTTAAAAGAAAACGATAATGTTTTATTAATCAGGGCATCCCAGGGAGGATGATTTATAATAACAGAGTGTAATGACAGAGAAAAAAAACATTCAGATTACGCAGGAACCAATTCCTGGTTCAAGAAAGATATATATTCAAGGGTCAAGATTTTCTGTTCGTGTGGCCATGAGAGAAATTATGCAATCAGATACGATAGATGCTGATGATGCCAGAACAGAGAATGAGCCGATTTCTGTGTATGATACATCCGGACCGTTTACTGATCCTGATTATACTGTTGATATCAAACAAGGAATCCCCAAGATCCGGGAATCATGGATTCGGGACAATCAGGATATTGAACAGTTGCCGGGCTTGTCATCAGCATATGGGAATGAGCGTTTGGCTGATAAATCATTGTCTGCTTTACGTTTTAAGCATTACAATGCCAAACCCTACAGGGCAAAAAAAGGAAAAGGAATAACACAGTTGCACTATGCCAGAAAGGGTATTGTTACCCCGGAAATGGAGTATGTGGCAATTCGTGAAAACCAACGCATTGATGCAATAAAAGATAAATCATTACTGAATCAACATTCGGGATGTTCATTCTCTGAAAATACACCCCGGTATATAACACCTGAATTTGTGCGGGACGAAATAGCCGCAGGTCGTGCTGTGATCACAGCAAACGTAAATCATCCTGAAGCAGAACCTATGATCATAGGTCGCAATTTCCTTGTGAAGATCAATGCCAACATAGGCAATTCCCCGACGACATCAAGTATAGAAGAAGAAGTGGAGAAAGCTGTATGGGCATTTCGCTGGGGTGCTGATACCATTATGGATCTTTCTACAGGGGATAATATTCATGAGACCCGGGAGTGGATCATTAGAAATTCACCTGTACCGGTTGGAACAGTGCCTCTTTATCAAGCACTTGAAAAGGTGAACGGAAGAGCTGAGGATTTAACATGGGAACTATACAGGGACACATTAATAGAACAAGCTGAGCAGGGGGTCGATTATTTTACAATACATGCCGGTTTGCGATGGGCTTTTGTTCCTAAGACCATCAATCGTGTTACGGGCATTGTATCAAGGGGTGGTTCTATTATGGCTAAGTGGTGCCTGTACCATAAAAAAGAAAATTTTTTATATACCCATTTTGACGAGATTTGTGATGTTTTGGCAGCTTATGATGTAGGTGTTTCCATCGGTGACGGATTGCGTCCGGGTTCTATTGCTGATGCCAACGATGAGGCACAGTTTGCTGAACTCAGAACCTTAGGTGAGCTTACTCAGGTGGCATGGAAGAAGGATGTGCAGGTAATTATTGAAGGTCCCGGGCATGTGCCGGCGCACATGATCAAGGAAAATATGGAAAAGCAGCTGAAGGATTGCTATGAAGCGCCTTTTTATACATTGGGACCATTGGTGACCGACATTGCACCCGGATACGATCATATTACTTCTGCCATAGGTGCAACGATGATTGGCTGGTACGGGGCTTCTATGTTGTGCTATGTGACACCCAAAGAACACCTGGGATTGCCCGATAGAGATGATGTGAAAGAGGGTGTGATTACCTACAAGCTGGCCGCTCACGCAGCTGACCTGGCAAAGGGACATCCCGGAGTACAGGTGCGGGATAATGCGATGAGTAAGGCACGCTTTGAATTTCGTTGGAAAGACCAGTTTTATCTGTCCTTAGATCCGGAGAAAGCATTGAAGTTTCATGACCAGACTTTGCCGGATGAGGGATATAAAGAAAAGCATTTTTGTTCTATGTGTGGAGATAATTTTTGTTCAATGAAGTCCACGCATGAGGTGCGAAAGATAGCGAAAGAACAGGAAACTGAAGAAAGAAAAAAATCTTTTGTTGCAAAATAAATAGCTGTAATTATGAAACTTGTATTGATATCAACTCCGGATTTTTTTGATGAAGAGATAGCTTTGTTGTCATGTTTTTTTGATGAGGGATTGCAGTATTTTCATTTAAGAAAAAACAATTGTCAGGAGGAGGATATACGTAAATTTTTGGGTACACTGCCAAAACAATATCATAATAAAATTATATTGCATTCTCATTTTAGTCTTGTTCCGGAGTATGGCTTAAAAGGAATTCATTTTTCATCCCGCACGAAGTCGCTTATCCCTGACTATGAGAATTATTGTTTTCATAAAAGTATATCAACCCATAGCATGGAGGAAGTGGAGTCTATTCAGCATGTGGGATATGATTATGTTTTCCTCAGTCCTGTGTTTAATAGCATTTCCAAAGCAGATTATAAATCAGGAATAGACACAAAAGTTTTTAAAGAGTGGAAGCAGAACTATCATTTTCCTTTTGATCTTATCGCATTGGGAGGTATTGAGAAAAACAACATACAGAAGACCAGACAGTATGGGTTTGAAGGAGTTGCTTTGCTCGGGGCTGTTTGGATACCCTATTTTCAGGAAAAATCAATTGATGCGGCATGCAAAAGATGTAAAGAATTACTTTCATCTGTCAGAGATATCTCATGAAGGAAAGACCTTGTATATTATCCATTGCCGGTTATGATCCCGGGGCAGGAGCAGGATTGCTTGCTGATATAAAGACGATTGAAGCACATCAGGGATACGGCATGGGGGCAATGACAGCGCTTACCTATCAGAATGATGTTGATTTTGATGGCTTTGAATGGCTTTCTGTCGAACAGGTTATCAGACAGATAGAGGTTTTGTTACAGCGGCATACATTTCATGCAGTAAAGATTGGAATGATTCAGTATCCTCAGATGTTTTCCCGGGTGATGCAGTTGCTCTGTGGTCAATTGCCGGATGTTCCTGTGGTTTGGGATACTGTGCTCGGGGCTTCATCAGGATATGATTTCCATGAAGAGATACTTCTTTGTAGCGAGTGGCAGCATATTACACTGGCAACCCCGAATATTGAAGAGTCTGTAAGGATTTTTGGTACGGAAGATACTGCTATTCTTCAGAAAAAAGTTCAGGAGGGACAGGTTCAGGCTATTTTGCTTAAGGGAGGACACAGTAAAGGTGATGAGGTATGTGACTATCTGATTAAAAAAGAGGAGATTGTCTCGTATGAAGGAATGAGATTTTCTCATATAACAAAGCATGGAACGGGATGCGTTTTGTCTGCTTCTATAGCGACTTTGCTGGGAAAAGGCAGATCTTTGGAAGATGCATGTGGTGAAGCAAAAGAGTATATACATCAGTTTATTACGTCCAATTCATTGCGATTGGGTTATCATCATATGTTATGACAGAAATGGATCGTTTATATTGTATTAGTGAAAACTGTTGGGATACTTCGCAACTTGAAAAGATAAAACAGTATCTTGAAGCGGGAGGTAGTATCTTACAGGTCCGGCTAAAAGGTGTTACGAAAGATGTTCACATAGATTTTTCACGTAAAGTAAAAGATTTGTGTGATCAGTATTCAGCTTTGCTTATAATTAACGATCATGATGATGTTGCATTGCATGTAAAAGCGTCAGGCGTTCACATAGGCATGAATGATGAGGCTCCGGCAGATGTGCGAAAAAGAACAGGGAAAGGATTTATCATCGGAGGAACAGCCAATACTTTTCAGCAGATTTGTAAAATATATGATGATGTGGATTATATTGGTCTTGGACCT
>CAYSRH010000160.1:0-5597 GCA_964433245.1 uncultured Bacteroidales bacterium
AGAAAAGTTGCACTTGCCTGGGATGCCAACAAAGAAGCAGATTTTGCTGCCTACCGTATATATCGTGTAGTTAATGAAGATACACCCTTGAATGCAGAGTCATTGCTTACCTCCGAATATTCTGCAACAACTTTTGTTGATCATGACGTGAAGTCAGACTCATCATACTATTATAAGATCGTGGCATATGATGTTTGGGGCAATATTTCAGATTCGGCTGCAACTATTCATGTGGTCATACCACATGACAATTTTTCACCTGAAATAATGACTGTTGTAGCCAATGAAAACAGCGATGTTGATGTGGTCTTTAACCAGCCTGTTGATTCTTTGTCTGCAGTGAGTGTAGCACATTATACGATTGACCATGGAATGCATGTTTTAGATGTTCAGTGGTTGGCTGAAAATAAAGTACGCTTGTTAACATCACCCCTGTCCGAAAGTATTCCCTATACAATTTTTGCCAAAGGGATAGAGGATTTAAATGGCAATATTGCTGATGATAACGCTCGTTTTACTTATGTGAGTTCAGTGCATATTACAGAATCTTTTGAAGATTATGAACCGGGGGTACTTGCTTATCAAAACGGAGGTGAGGGATGGAATGAAGGTTGGTTATATAATGATGCTCAGGTGGTGGATATGTCGGACACAGTACTTCGTTCAGGATGTATTGACGGAGGAAAAAACGCTTTGTTGTTGGCTCAGGGTGATTACGGCATTCAGCGATACTTCCCAAACAGTTTCCTTGATATGTCTGATTGTTACATGAGTTTCCTCTTGCGTGTCTCTGATAATATTACCAATGATTTGGCCAAAGTTGGGATTTACAGTTTTTCTACACAGCCCAGTGCATATTTTATTGGTATAGAACAACAACCCGGCGGTGGACAAAACTTGCTGATTAATAAATTTGATAACGAAGCAAGAGGCCAGTATGATTTTGTGCCGGGTGAAGATGTTCTTATGGTGGTCGGTATAGAGAGTCATCGGATGCGATTGTGGATTAATCCTGAATCAGTAACGGATCCCCCTGTTGTCTCATTAAGCGAGAGTACCCAACAATTAGCCGGGTTGGCTTTGTATGCAAATAATGCAGGTAATGCCTGGATTGATGATATCTATATAGGAAGTGATTTTAAATCGGTGCTCACAGCAAGACAATATGCTTTGCTAATGTCTCCTGCTTTTCTAAGTTATACGCCCAATCGTATTGATGATATTGAATTACATTGGACTGATTATAATGATGAGATTGATGGCTTTTATATTTACAGAAAAAAAGTATCTGAAAATGATTATGAACTTATTGATACCACTGACGCACATTCGACTTCTTTTTCTGATCAATCTGACAAAGAGCATGTGGCTTACCATTATGTGGTTCGCGCATTCAAGGGTGATACCCTGTCCCATTACTCAAACCGCATTACTGTGGATATATCGCAATACGCTCCCCATAGTCCTGTTAATCTTGTTGCAACCCAGATAAGTTTTGATCAGGCAGAACTGACATGGAGTGATGTAAGTGATAATGAAGATGGATTTGTGCTTTTTATTTCGGATGAAATGGGAAGTCTTATTGCTTTTGATACCTTGTCAGCCAATACGACTTTGTATAGTGATTCTTTGTTTGCCAACCATAAGTTAGTTTATTATAAACTGATCAGCTTTAATGCATTTGCTGATTCTTATCTGTCAGACAGTGTTATGGCGACCTCTCTTAATGCACCTGAAATACAGTCTGTTACGTATAATCTTGGGCAGATCACCCTTGCATGGGATGACTTGTCTCAATATGAAGAAGGGTATCAGATAGAACGAAAAATTAATGATAATAACTTTGAATTAATTTATACCACGACAGAAAATATACAGGTTTTTGAAGAACCTGTAATTCAGGATGATGCAGTGTATGCTTATCGTGTCAGGGCTGTGAATTCCGGTTTCTTTTCGCCCTATTCGCAAACAGACAGTGTGTTTATTCCTTCTGCTGTAGAGAATCTGATTCTTGCTTACAAAGGAGAGGGAGATGTGACGATCTCATGGGATTCTTATACTGGAGGAGCTGAAGGCTTTATTTTACAACTGCGTGTGGATGATGGCGATTTCATCACGCAAGATTCCATTCCGCTTGATTCGATGACCTATACCGATACACTGCTTGTGCCTGAACAGCGTTATTCTTACCGTTTACTTAGTTTCTATGGTCAGACGCATACGGCATCCATTGTATCAGATTTATTTATTCCTGCTCCTCCGTCTGATCTACAGGCAACTTTGCTTGATGACGGGATTTTCCTGGATTGGCAAGATGAATCGCTTGAAACAAGCTACTTCGTAATTGAAAGAAAAGTGAATCAGCATGATTTTTTGGCATATGCAACTGTTCCTGTTGATACAACATCTTTTTACGATACAGGATTGCTTCATGATACCAGCTATAGCTACAGGGTAGCTGCCTGGTCTGAAACTGCCTGGTCCGGATGGGTAGAATCTGATACTTTAACTTATCAGGAAACAAGTATTCAATCTTTGTTTGTTGACTGTTGTAAGCCTTTGTTATATCCTAATCCCGCTTCCAATATATTGCATATTGAGTGGACTGACCATGTTTCTTGTGCAACATACGAGAATTTGCGAGTCAGAATAGTCGATTTGAGCGGAAAGGCAGGGTATGACTCAAAACTTCAGTCTTCACTTGATTTGTCTTCTCTGCCTGATGGGGGATATATTTTGATGATAATTAGTGAATCTGAAATTATTTATCGTGAAAATATAATCATTCAACGTTAATATGTTGTAACTTGTAGGCATGTTTAATGGAAACTCATACAAGCTGTATGTAAACTCCTGCCCAAAGATAATTGTCTGTTGTCTGTTGTGGTATATGCAAGTAATGTCCCTAAATGCCGAAGGAACCAGAGAGCTAAGACCTCAGTATGAGCCATTGAACCGAGCTGCTGCCTATGTTACAACGCGTAACAGGCAAATGGCTTCTTACAACGCAGATTCCTTGAATCGACTCTATGTATCGATTGCCGATACCAGTGAAACAATTTATTTCGGTTTTGGTCATGCAACCCGTAGTGGGCGAATCAGCCTTAATGAATATCTGCCTGCTGATACATCAAGCTGGGTGGATAGTATTGGATATCGTCTGATGAATCCGGATGGACTTGTTGTGATGGAAGGTCTTGTGCCTTTGGAAGGACAGGGGTTTATTGGCGACAGCAGTCTGGAAGCGTACAATCGCTGTGTCAATGGACCTCAGCAGCTGGCAGGCGATCCAGGCTACTGGGCGCTTTCTTACAAACCCGAAAAAACCGGTAATTACTACATCGCAATAAAGGATTTAAAGAAGGAGCCTAAAAAATTATTATTCCAACTCTTTGATGTAACAGTTGGATCTTCTGATATGCAGTTGATTAAAGGTCGCTTGTGGTCATATAAGTGGCTTCTTTTGTCTTATGGAGAAGGTCAGAATTTTGAAACCATGCATCCTTTTGAGGGGAAAATCTATGCTTATTCTGGCGATCAGGTGGTGACGGAAATTGAGTTTGTCGATTTTCGTCCCTTTGAGTTTGTTGTGTACTGCAATTCTGTCGGTCCTAATGTACATGGTTCGGTTCAGGAGAATAGACAATCTATTAATGGGAGCGGGAACGCTCTGCCTGAATATCCACTTTTTTTGAATCCTCCGGATTCAAACTTGTTTCCTACAGGAGAATTGTCATGTGTTAAAGCACTTTCTTCAGTGTATCAATGCAATAGCGAAACTTACTATATTCAGATTGAAACGACAAGAAACGGGTATGCCAATGTTTTTCTTGATATTGACAGGGATGGAATCTACAATGCAGAAGATCGTGATGTAATGTTTGATATGGTCTCTGTCAATGCGAATGAAGTGAACCTGATTGAATGGGATGGAAATGATAACCTGGGAGATCCTGTACCTGCCAATGATTCCATTCCCATTGTTGCTTATATGGTGGCCGGGGTAACTCACTTTCCAGCTCATGACGTGGAACGATGTGGAGGCTTGAATATAAGATTGATCAGACCTCACTTTGATTGTTCGGGGAACCCTCTTGATAGTGTACTGATGTATTGGGACGATTCGCAACTTGATGGAACGACTGAATTAAACGGCTGTTTGGATTTTTGTCGCTCATGGGAAATAAATGAAAAAACAAACAACACCTGGTGGTATATTATCAACGAAAAGACACAGGCTTATTTTGTTGTCCGCGATACAGCGCTTCTGATTCAGCTTGATACCACACTCAATCCGATAGGCTACTATGAACACGGCGATACACTTGCTGTGAATGTATTTTACCGAAAGGATCAGTTTGTTGCTTCTGATTTACTGGATTCTCTCAAAATAGAGGTTCTTTACCCGGATCGTTATTCTCTGGAAATGTTGACTTTTGATTCGTCCGACATTAATGAGTACACCGGACATTTGCGTATTTATTGGACACTGAATAACCTGACAGGGCAAACCATTTATGACTTGCATTTTAATGTTATGATGCAGGGACAATATTGTGATGGCTTTGAACAAATCAGGCAATTGGGTGAAATACAGGCTGAATGGAGAACCTCTGATGTGTCTTGTTTTGGAATGCAGGACGGGGAAATTGAAATATACAATGTGCAGGGAGGGACGGAAAAATATATCTATTCTGTTAATGGGGGACAGCAATGGTTCGCTACAGGCTCGTTTGAGAATCTCAATGCAGGTTTCTACCAACTGGTGGTGCAGAATATGCTGTTTCCTGAACTTCGTTGGGAAGCCGATTCGATAGAGATCAAACAACCTCCCTCCATGTCGTTGGCAATATTAGTTGATAGTGTAGAAGCGAATGCTCTGATTGAGCGTTGTGAGTCAGACTCTTTTCGTGTAGCTGAAGCTTCATTTTCTGAGGATGTGAGCACTTTCTTTTGGATTACCCCGAAGGGGGATACACTACATGATGAAACACTGATTACATTGTTTGATGATGGAATGTATCAGTTGTTTGTATTTAATGAAAACAGTTGTCAACAATCTTTGTCTATCCAGATGCTGACACACCCCAATCCTTTCTGGCAATGGGGTATATCCAATCCGGACACAGTCTATGCAGCGCAAACCAATGTTTTTTCTTTGACTTCTCAGGAGTCTGTGCTATATGAATGGGAAGTATCTGCTTTCGGAAGCATTAGTGGAATTCCTATCGGTCATGAAGTTGAGGTGGAATGGGAGGATATTGCTTTTGTGCAGTCTTTTGTTATAGCAAAGGGAACGCATATAGAAACCGGTTGTGAGTGGATCGATTCGTTTCGTGTTGTCTTAGAACCGACTCCTCCTGTGGCTATTGATTATTTCAACATATTGGCGCCGGAGTCTTGCCCTGACGAGAATGATGGACAGGCAAAATGGTCTGTGTCCGGAGGTAAGGGGAACATTGTTTTTGAATTACAAAAGGATGGGGTTCCTTTTTTTGATACCCTGTTGAGGCATTCTCCGGTTGTTGTTAACTTAAATAACCTGTCAGCCGGCTACTATCAGGCACGTGCTTTTGCTTTGGGTACAGAGGCTTCTG
>CAYSRH010000161.1:0-5565 GCA_964433245.1 uncultured Bacteroidales bacterium
CTGCTCATTTCTCACACGCCATTGGTAACACGTAAAACCATTAATGATCTTTTTATTCTGTGTTTTCTGTATTGTGTAATTTTCAAAATTAGATTGAATCTGTTCATCATTCGCCGAAAGTTCTTTAAATAATTTTTTTTCTGTGTTAATTGCATACACCTTTCGCTCTTCAAGATGAACAAGCAAAACATTTCGAATGGCATCATCCTTACCATACTCATCAATACGAACCTGGTTGCCTTTTACATAATACTGATAATAAACCGTGTCGTAATGAGATTGCCTTACCATGTTAATAACACCTTCGAAATCAGATGCTGACACAGCGAATGAAACAGCAAAAAGCAACACATAAAACATCGAACACCTACACATATTAGCCGTTTTTTAACGTTTGGACATACCTCCAGATTTACTATTTATACTACCTTTACTAAAAAAAGTTACATTGAATATGGAAAAAAAAGACATCGGGAACAAAGGAGAAAGCTTTGCAATATCATATCTTCAAAAAAAAGGATATACAATAAGAGAAAAAAACTGGTATTTCCGACATAGAGAAATTGATATCATTGCTGAAAAGGGAGATTTTCTGACTTTTATTGAAGTAAAAACGAGAAGCTATCCCTTTCTTCACAATCCTCTATTTGCTGTGAATAAGCAAAAGCAGAATTTCATAATCTCTGCTGCCGACAACTATATCAAGAGAAAACAACTGAATAAAGAAGCCTGTTTTGATATCATCATCGTAACTTTACAACACGAGGAACATAGCATTGAACATATCGAAGATGCTTACAGCATTATCGGATAAGTATTACGTTATTGCAGCATTATGATTCCACTCCAAACTTATATATGGTTGTCTGTGTATATGTATCCCCCGGTTTCAGAACTGTAGAAGGGAATTGTGGTTTGTTCGGGGAATCAGGATAGTGTTGTGCTTCGAGGCAAAATCCATACTGCTCTCCATAAGACTTCCCTTCTTTTCCTGCACATCCATCTAAGAAATTACCTGTATAAAACTGAACTGCCGGTTCTGTTGTGTACATTTCCATCAATCGTCCTGATGGTTTATGATGAACCTTTGCTGCCAAAGAAAGTTCATTCGACTCTTTATTTAAGACATAATTATGGTCATATCCCCCGGGCACTTTATCGAAATCTTCACCGATCAGCTTTTCCGTATTAAAATCAAGTCCGCTACCTTTCACATGAAGGAGCTCCCCTGTGGGAATCAGGTTTTCATCAATCTTTGTCACCTGATCACTATTGATGTACATATGATGGTCAAACACCTGCTTCTCGCAAGCATTCAGATTGAAATACCCATGGTGGGTCAAATTCAGATGGGTTGTCTTATCTGTTTTTGCCTTGTAATCAATTCGCACTTCATTTTTATTGGTCAGCAGGTAAGAAACCTCAAGCTCAAGTTCTCCCGGGTATCCCTCTTCCATATCCGGACTGATGTAAGAAAATTTCACACCAACAGCGTCATCACTTTTAATTTCTTCCACCACATCCCAAACGACACGATTAAATCCTTTTAAGCCTCCATGCAGAGCATTGGGACCATTGTTAACAGCCAATTCATAGACTTTGCCTTCCAACTCAAAACGCCCCTTGGCAATACGGTTTGCATAGCGTCCGCAAACAGCACCGAAATACTTGTTATCGGATTTATACGAATCCAGGTCTTCATATCCCAATACGACATCTTCAAACTTATTGTTTTTATCGGCCACGAAAAGTCGAGTCAGGATCGCTCCGAAATTTGTTACTTTAACAAGCGTTCCCTGATCATTCCCGAGAGAAAAAAGATATACATTCTTATCGTCTGCCTGTCCGAAATCTTGTTTTGTAATTTTCATAACTATTATATTATTTGGTTCTACTACAAAATTATTATTTTTATCATCAACCTTGTCAGAAAAAAATCACCATCCACCTATATCTGTTTTATGGATCACTTGCACATGCTCATCTGTTGCTTTTACCACCACATCCACAACCCCGAGGAACAATCCTGTCTCAACCACTCCGGATAAAGCATTCACATCCCTTTCCAACTGAAAGGGATCCTGGATCCTTCCCATATGCAGATCAACAATATAATTGCCCTGGTCCGTTACGAAAGGTGTATTTCCCTGCATTCTTAAAACAGGATTACATCCCATTTTTTCCAATTTCCGGATCACCTGCCTGCTTCCAAACTGAATCACTTCTACCGGCAAAGGGAATTTTCCGAGATAAGTGACTGTTTTACACTGATCTACCACCCAAATGTTTTGTTTGGAGTTTGTGGCCACTATTTTTTCTCTCAACAATGCTCCTCCGCCCCCTTTTATTCCATTAAAATAAGGATCTACTTCGTCTGCACCATCAATCGTTAAATCAAGCGTATCCACCTCATCAAAATCCGACAAGGGGATGTTCAATTCCATCGCAAGCTCAGTGGTTTTTTTGGAAGTTGATATGATTTTCCCGTGACGAAATCCCCCGGCAATCATTTCAGCCAGTTTACGTGTCATGTAATACACTGTTGTTCCGGTGCCCAGTCCAATGGACATCCCTTCCTTGATAAGTTGTACGGAGGCTTCTCCTGCCAATTGTTTTGGATTCATTATACGTATTTTTCAACTTCTGCCCTTAATAAAGCATAAAAATAAATTTGGCTTTAAAAATAAGCATATTTTTATGTGTTCATAACATCCTGATTAAATTAATTGATGTAGTTTTGTAAAAAAAGGAAAAATCAAGACAGAACATGACAAAATCAATGACCGGGTTTGGCAAAGCCAGATGCGAAACCAAAAATAAAAGATATACAATTGAAATCAGATCCCTGAACAGCAAACAGCTTGATACCAGCCTCAGGGTTCCCCTGATCCTTAAAGAAAAAGAGGTTGAGATCAGAACAGCCATTGCAAAAAAAATGACCAGAGGAAAGATTGACATTTCTATTGATTATGAGGCTTTTGAAGAAGAAAACTGCATGGTCATCAACAAAGATATTTTCAAGAATTACTACCGGCAACTAACAACGCTTGCTGAAGAATTAGATATCCGGACCGGAGAAGAGATATTGAGTGCCATCACCCGTCTTCCTGATGTTATGAAAAAAGAAAGAACTTCATTGGAAGAAGAAGAATGGCAAAAACTTTCAGAAGCCATATCTTCAGCACTTGAGAGTTTAAACGAATATCGAAGCGAAGAAGGTAAAATACTGGAAAAAGATATAAAAAAAAGGATACAGCTCATCCTTGAAAAAAATAAAAAAATTGAGGTTCTGGCAGGATGCCGAATGGAGCATATCAGGGAAAGGATACTAAAAAATCTGGCAGAGTTTACAACAAATGACAAACTGGATCAGAACAGATTTGAACAAGAATTAATTTATTATCTTGAAAAATTAGATATCACCGAAGAAAAGATCAGGCTTGATCAGAATTGCCAATATTTTCTGGATACCCTTACAAAAGAAGATGCAGCAGGCAAAAAACTGGGGTTTATTGCACAGGAGATCCTTCGGGAAATCAATACCACAGGATCAAAAGCCAATGATGCAGATATACAAACACTGGTTATCGAAATGAAAGATGAAATAGAAAAGGTCAAAGAACAATTATTAAATGTCTTATAAATTACATGCAGGATGAAGATCATCATTATCTCAGCACCCTCAGGGGCAGGTAAAACAACAATTGTCAAACAAGTTCTCAAAGATATTCCCCAATTGGCTTTTAGCATCTCAGCAACCACAAGAAATCCACGAAAAGGGGAAATTGACGGAAGAGACTATTATTTTCTTTCTGTTGATGAATTTCAAAAACGAATAAAAAACAACGAATTTATTGAATACGAAACGGTATATGAAGGACTGATCTACGGAACCCTTTCAAGCGAAGTAGAAAGAATCACCAAGGCAGGTCGCTATCCTATATTTGATGTGGATGTCAAAGGAGGGATCAACATCAAACAAAAATTTAGAAAACAGGCCTTGTCCATCTTCATTAAACCCCCTTCGCGGGAAGAACTGGAAAGAAGACTGCGCGGTCGCGGAACAGACGAGGAAGATGTGATACGTAAACGCTTAGAACGGGCAAAAGAAGAGCTGGAACATACCCGGCAATTTGACAAAGTCATCGTTAACGACAAACTTGAAGAAGCAATAGAAGAAACAGAAAAAATAATTTTCGATTTTATCAAATCTTCAACAATATAAGCAATGACAATCGGACTTTTTTTTGGTTCTTTCAATCCTGTTCACAACGGGCATATGATGATCGCCAACTACATGGTGGAATATGCGGGATTAAACCAGGTATGGTTTATTGTGAGTCCACAGAATCCTTTCAAGCAGAAAAAAAATCTTTTGGACAACTACCACCGCTTTTACCTCACCGAACTGGCCATTCAAAAAGACCACCGCTTTGTTACATCGAACATTGAATTTAACATGCCCAAGCCATCTTACACCACACATACATTGGCTTATTTACGCGACAAACACCCGACATACGAATTCAGACTTATCATGGGTGCCGATCAGCTGCCATCCTTTTACAAATGGAAAAACCATGAAGAGATCATTAAAAATTATACACGCATCATATATCCAAGACCGGGGATAAGCAAAGAAGAAATCCTGAAGCATCCCAATATTCAATTGGTCAATGCCCCCCAGATAGAGATCAGTGCTTCCTTTATCAGAAAAGCCATAAAAGAAAATAAAGACATCCGCTTTTTCCTCCCCCCCGGAGTATATGAATATATCTTAGAGATGAAGTTCTATCAATAAGAATCTAAAAAAAAATGCATGATCAGATATTTAAGCATCTGAAACAGACCATGTCTGAGATTAATATTGAGACACACACGCAACTATGATTAAAATGTGTACCCAATCGAAAGTATGGTCGTAAATTTTAAACAGATGAAACAGACCATGTCTGAAATTAATATTGAGACACACACGCAGCTATGATTAAAATGTGTACCCAATCGAAAACATGATCGTAAATTTTAAACAGATGAACAAGAAATTGTTTGCCGGTTAATAAATATTGAATAAAAAAACCAACGATTTCGGTTGACAAAAAAATAAAAAGTTAATTTTATGCTTGATTTTAATTAACAAAAAAAACATTTCAATGGAAAGAGATACAGCAATTTTTGATTTAATCAAAAAAGAACACCAGAGGCAATTACACGGAATAGAATTAATTGCTTCGGAAAATTTTGTCAGCAACCAGGTAATGGAAGCCATGGGTTCTTACCTGACCAACAAATATGCCGAAGGTCTCCCCGGCAAGCGATATTACGGCGGCTGCCAGGTGGTAGATCAGGTTGAAACACTGGCTATTGAGCGACTGAAAAAACTTTTCAATGCCTGCTGGGCGAATGTACAACCCCACTCCGGAGCACAGGCCAATGCAGCCGTTATGCTGGCTTGCTTAGAAGCGGGGGATAAATTCATGGGACTGGATCTCTCGCATGGCGGACACTTATCCCATGGTTCGCCTGTCAACTCCTCAGGCATTTTGTACCAGGCTGTTTCATATG
>CAYSRH010000162.1:0-5565 GCA_964433245.1 uncultured Bacteroidales bacterium
CCATAAGAAAATTACCATATTGATTACATTCTGTAATAACTTCTTTTATTATTTCTTTAATCATTGTTTGTAATGGGATAACCATAACAAGTTTGATAAATTCTTCGTCAAGTTCAATATCTTCAATTTCAACATCTTCTTTCTTCATAGAAAATAAAAATTCGTTTTCTACAATTTTTAAATGTTTCTTTTCTAAAGATTTTTTATTCCTCGATAGCAACACCATAAAATAACGCAACTTCGTTCCTTTACCTCCCAATCCTGTTGAAATAAACACTTGCTCTTCATCCAGCAATTTACTCTGCAATAACATTTTACTCTCCTGTAATGCCAGAATTGACCAATCCCTGAGTTCAGGATCAGGAGATTTTCGATAACGTTCAATGGTACGAAAACACAAAACATCATCAATTGATGCCAGACCGGATAAAAGTTCTTTCTTCTTCTTTAAATCTACTTCAGGATCAAACAGCATTTCTTTTTTTGACATCCACTGATCCTTATGCAAACTATCCTTTATTTTTTTTCCAAATTTAAAATACCGGAGTTGCAATTCTACATCAATTTGCTCTTCAAGCACATTACACTGTCCCTGAATTTGCCCGAAAATCTGCCTGATATGATCGTAAATACTTTCTCCTTCCATAATAAAAAACTAAGACCTGTTCTTTGCAAATCTATGATTAATTTTGAATATATTACAATTAATATATGTGATATATATCATAATAAATAACACAATAATCATTTGTTTATATTTTTAGAGTATGTAATTTTACTTAGCCAATCAGATTATAAACGAATGAGAGAAAATCAGACATCCCATAAAATCAGTATTTTTATTGCTGTTATTTTACTTTTATTTCCCTTCACGAAAAACATTGCACAGGAATATTCTGTTCGTATGATATTCACCGACAATAATACAAGTGAACGAATCGGACATGTTAACATTCAGCAAACCGAACCATACAAATCTTCTTTCATTGCATCTGAAGAAGGCGAAATTGAATTTACAACCGTACCTGCAAACTTTTCTTTTTCATTCTCGATCATTGGATATAAACCCGTAGAAAAGAGATTGAAAATTACCCGTGATACAATTATTCGAATTCAATTAAGCCCGGAATATGTTACAAAACCGGGAATCACAATAACGGGTGATAAAAATGCATACGATAAAAAATCCACAAGTCTCAGTTCTATTATATTGGGAACACATCAACTCAATGCCTCCCCTTCCCTTATGGGCATTCGCGATCCGTGGGGAACCCTGCAACTCATTCCCGGCATACAAACAACAACAGGAACTTCAAGCGGATTACTTATTCGCGGAGGCGACCCCGGACAAAACCAGGTGCTTTTCGATTATATACCAATATACAATGCGACACACCTCGGAAGCTTTTTTAGTGTTTTTGATGGATACAACATTGACCGGGTTTATACATATAAAACAGCATATCATGCACAATACGGGGGAAAAACATCATCTTACATCGTTTTGCATTCCAAAGAAGGAGATAAAGAGCAATTTAATGTGAATGGCGGACTCGGTCTTATCTCATCCAGAATAAACATAAATGGACCTATCGGAAAAAAAACAACGTACAATCTGAACTTCCGGCGAAGTCAATTCGAATTACTCGCCCCCCTAAACATAAGTGAGGAAATAAACCAACTGTCAAACTATCATTTCTATGATTTCTCAGGACTTGTCAAAACAACAATCAATCATAATAATATCCTGCATTTGAACTTCTATAAAGGTTCTGACAAATACTTATATGAATATGGAGAAAACCTTAACTCATTGATGGAATGGGGGAACACCGGAATAGCAACTACCTGGTTCCACTTATTCTCTGACAATCTATACAAAAGAACATCTGTTTACTATTCTTCTTATGCTTCATCTATGTTTACTGACCAGAATCTTTATCTGTTCGAAATGAACAACCATCTTTCAGATGCAGGAATTCATACGCGTTTCACTTACATACATAATCAGCATACATGGCATGGTGGATGGCAATATGCCTATCGCATATTTTCGCCTAACCGTATTCAGGCTTCTGTTATGGATATGGATCTTGATTTCAGAGAAGAATCTGACCTCTTATCTCATGAGGCTACATTGTATCTGAATGACGAAATTCAAATACACCCTAAACTCATTTGTAATGCAGGTCTTCGCTATACTTTTTTTGCCCATACAGGTCCCTATCAAAGAATAGATAATAATAAACAGGATACCCTGACTTACCGGACACATGAAATTATTGATTTATTTCATCATCCGGAACCCCGCATCTCTATCCTATACCATATATCTCCAAAACTATCTATAAAAGGAGGATATGGACGCTATTATCAATATACTCATCTGGCAAACCTGCCATCGGTTTCATTCCCGGCAGACCTTTGGTTGATAAGCAACCGGGATATTGCTCCGGGGGTATCTGATCAATTCAGCCTTGGAGTGGAACCTGATATAATAGAAAACATAGAAATAAATACTGAATTTTTCTATAAAAAATTAGACAATCTGATAGAAGTAAAACGTGGTATTATTAATAGTTCTCTTGAACAAAACATAATAGATAATATTGAAAGAGGAAAAGGGAATATCTATGGATGGGAATTATTGACCCGGTACCGGAAAAACAATACATTTGCTCAATTATCATATACATGGTCAAAAAATATGAGGGAATTCACTCACATCAACAATGGCATAGAGTTTCCTGCCACTTACGACCGACGACATAATTTGAATATCACGCTACACCAACAAATAACAGACAAATGGGAAATAGCCACTACATTTATCTACATGTCCGGACATGCTGTTACATTACCAAAATACGTTTATGTGATAGAAGAAACTCCGGTGATAGAATACAGCCAACGTAATGCGTACCGAATGCCTGATTATCATAGATTGGATATCTCCCTGACCCGCTATTTTAACAGCAACAAAGACCATGCAATTACGCTTTCTGTATTTAATATCTATAACAGGAAAAATTCGTATTTTCTATTGTTTGAAACCAAAGGAGATCTGACAAATTATCATTTTTCAAACCATATACACTACATATCAATTTTTTCTATTCTTCCATCAATTACCTATAACTTTAAACTATGAACAGACTATGTCTGAAATTAATATTGAGAAACACACGCAGAAATAAAAAAATGTCTGCCAAATCGAAAATATAGCTACAAATATTACACTATGAACAGACTATGTCTGAAAAAAACTCTCGCAGAAATGATTAAGAATATTTTATATACTGTAAAAAAAATTCCGGTGCTGCTGTTATTCTTTTCGGCATGTGAAGAAACCATTGATATTTCAGATTATGAAGAAAATCCACCCATTGTTGTAGAAGGATATATTGAAGATGAGCATTATCCTATCGTCTTTCTCGGTTCCGGAAGTGCTTTTTTTAAGGATATTGATTCTGTTACTCTTTATGAAATGATTGTTAGCAGAGCAAAAGTCACCATTTATTCAGAAACTGATTCGGAAATATTAACACTAAGAAGAGACAATAAACTCTACCCTCCATTCTATTATGAAGGAACTGAATTAAAAGGGAAAGCCGGAGAAACATACCGCTTAATTGCAGAATATGAAAACCGTACCGTAACAGGAAAGACAACAATTCCTCCTCCGATTCCAATAGATTCTGTCTGGATCGAATATGAAGGAACAGATAAGAATACAGGCGTACTCCGAATATCTTTCACCGACCCTGCCGGGCAAATAAATTATTACAGAACTTATACGAAGAGAAAAGGAAAAGATGACAGCTACATTCCAACATCAATCAATACATTTAACGGACAATACAATGAAGGAGAAAAGATGGAGATTTCATTATATCGTGGAATGGGAAGCTTCTCTGATCTGAGTGAAGAAGACCGGTATTTTCACCAGGGTGATACAATTATGTTGAAACTTTGTACAATAGACAAAGAATCCTTTCGCTTTTGGAATGCCATACAAGGACGTGTGCTGGGAACTACTTCATTTTCACCATCAGGAGAGAATGTTCCAACAAATATCAAAAACGGGCTGGGTGTTTTTTCCGGAATGGGTTCTTATTATAAAACAATATTAGCAAAATAAAAAGGCATTCCCTGAAAATCAAGGAATGCCTCTTCAAAAAATATGACTGAATGGCTTATTTATCAACTGAAGCCATATGAAGAATCAAATCAACAACTTTACATGAGTATCCCCACTCATTGTCATACCAGGCAACTACTTTTACGAAGTTGTCATTTAAAGATATTCCTGCACCGGCATCAAACACAGATGTTTTTTCTTCTCCAAGAAAATCATTAGAAACAACTGCATCTTCTGTATATCCCAATACGCCTTTCAATTCACTTTCAGAAGCAGTTTTCATGGCAGCACAAATATCTTCATATGAAGCACCTTTTTCCAATCGACAGGTAAGGTCAACAACAGACACGTTAGGTGTTGGTACACGGAATGCCATACCTGTAAGTTTTCCATTCAATGCAGGAATTACTTTACCAACGGCTTTTGCCGCACCTGTTGACGAAGGTATAATATTTTGAGAAGCCCCGCGACCACCTCGCCAATCTTTAGCAGAAGGTCCATCTACTGTTTTTTGTGTCGCTGTTGTTGCGTGAACAGTTGTCATCAAACCCTCAACAATACCAAATTTGTCATTCAACACCTTGGCAACAGGAGCAAGACAGTTGGTTGTACAAGAGGCATTGGAAACAAAATCCATATCTTTCGTATAGGATTTTTCATTCACTCCCATCACGAACATCGGCGTGTCATCTTTTGAAGGAGCTGACATGATCACTTTTTTAGCTCCTGCTTTAATATGACCACCTGCTGTATCCTTTGTAAGGAAAAGTCCTGTTGACTCAACAACATACTCAGCTCCTATCTCATTCCATTTCAAATTTGCAGGATCTTTCTCTGAGGTAACCCTCACTTTTTTACCATTTACAACAAGCATTCCGCCCTCAACTTTTACATCACCATCGAATCGTCCATGGGTCGAATCATACTTAAGCATATAAGCCATATAATCTACACCAATAAGGTCGTTAATACCCACAACTTCGACATCATTTTTTTTTACTGCATAGCGAAATACCAATCTTCCGATTCTTCCGAATCCATTAATACCGATTTTTGTCATTTTTTTTTGTTTTTTTTGTTTTTTTAATTTTGATAAAGAATCAATTAAGAGAGTTGCAAATTTATTAAAAAAGAAAAAAATATCAAAGCTTTTTTTTCTTTATTTATGATCAATATTAATTTATGCAGATCGAGCCCCTTTAAAAACTATGTTTATAAATGCTTTGAAAAAATATTTAATATCTGTCAATAACGGATTTTTTAAATATTCTTTTACATACTGAATTTCTGATGCTTGTATTTCACCAATACTTTTGGGTATATCTGCATAAAAAGGAGGTATCAAACCAGGTTTCACCTGCGTCCTGATCTTTTTTGTTTCATCTGTATAAAGATCAAAATATTGCCTGCTGAGTGGACGAACT
>CAYSRH010000163.1:0-5443 GCA_964433245.1 uncultured Bacteroidales bacterium
AAATTTTCTTTTTGATAAATTTTTATTTCAATTATCTCAAAAAATAATGACGAAATAAAAATTTATCAAAAAGAAAATTTTATTACCATTATTTCAGGAAATGTCATAAAAGAACTCCGTTTATTTGATATTACAGGGAAAATTATCTTAAAATCAAACCCTGTTACAAAATCAGCAGAAATAAACATATCTGGAATAAATAATGGGATATATCTGCTTAATATTACTACAAATACGGAAGAAAAAACAAAGAAAATAAATATTTTTAAATAATGAAACAGACCATGTCTGAAATTAATATTGAGACACACACGTAGCTATGATTAAAATATGTGCCAAATCGAAAACATGGTCGTAAATTTTAAACATATGAAAAAAACATTTGTGCTTTTCTTTATTCTGTGTTTTTCTTTGATAATAAAATCCGAGGAAAATAAAATAGTTATACTTAATCTCGACAAAGCTCTTCAAGTTTCAGGAAAGAGTTGTGGTCTTGAACTAAGTATTCCTGTAAAAAACAATACATGGTCTAAAAACATTCTTGGTTATGCAGTCTTTTACTCTGAATTTGGACAGTATTCAGAAAACCCAAGATCATTCAATAAAAACGATCATTGGGGTATTATTTCTGAAATTAATACAAACAGCGATGAAGTAAATATAGATGTTAATATGTTTATTACAGATGATCCATGGATTAAAGGTGGCAGAGGTAATTATAATATTAGCATATCAATAAGCGGAGATTCATGCACAGGTACTTTCTATGGGACTTTTCAGGATTCAATTAATGTTAGTGGTAATGTGAATGGCATAATTATAAATAATCCTGTCATCACAATTCCAGATTTTAATTCCATTGCACCCGGAGAACATCCAAGACTGATCTACAGGAAAGATGAACTGGATAAAATAAGAAACATAGCACAAAATACACCTGAAGGGCTTAGTATAGTTGATCAACTTGAAACAACACTGAATCAACCTTTTGATTACATGACAAGAAACTGTGCATGGATGGCTGCAGGACATGGTTTAATGTATTCTCTTACAAATGATAAATTTTGGTCGGATTCAACACGGTCAATAGTTACAAACATCATGAATTCAACAACCGATAATTCAAAAATGATACGAAGGTCTCCACGCTATATGGGCGTTGCTATAGCATATGATTTTTGTTATGATGCCTGGGAAGAAGATTATCCTGAATACAGGGAGAAAGTAGCCAACTGGCTCGAAAAACGGATACTCGAAATAGTTAAAGGAGGGGGGATCGGATATAATTCTCACCCAATGAGTAACTGGATGGGAATAGCTTACGGAAACATAGGAACAATAGCAATGGCAATTCTTGACGACTCAGCTCGTTTTGTTTACGAAGAACCTCATAGACCATTTAACGGACAAATATTTTCTGAAAATATTACTGAAGGTTCAGGCATAACTGTAGTAGAATTGCTTAATGACTCGCTTTCTGACTATTGGGTGTTTTCCGGACCAATAAGGAAAGTCGATGATAATGATGATTTACTTGAATCAATCGGGGGGTCGCCAAACGCCAATCCTCAGGAAGGGACAAATTTTACATACGAAGGACAAAACCATGAGTTTGTGAAATTGGACTCAAACGGTTTCTGGAATGGAGGAAACTACACAAATAATAAAAAATACATTGATGTAGTAAACAATATCAATCATAAATATTACCAATCTGCTGTATATTACACCATTCTTGAAAATGAAACAGAAAGAAAAGTAAGACTTGATATGAATCTTTTCTATCCTGAAGATATAAAAGGTAAAATATGGTTAAACGGTACAGAAATCCGGGATGGAGATTATATTCAGCTTAACCCGGGTAAATATCGCCTTCTGGCCGAAGTTACCATTGACGTTTGTGAACCCTGGGGACATATCGCTTTCAGACCAGTGTTCATTGATGTTGATCAAAGCGAAATTGATGAGATTTATCCTCTTCTTATGACAGACTATGACAGTGAACACCAAATATGGGAAGAAAGACATAACAGGTACTTAAACAATGGGAGAAAAGCAGCTTCCGCAAATTATCATATTGAACTTGCCGAAGCAGGGATGAAAAGGTGGCTGAAAATGGGAATGGGATCAAATGGATTTTACACAGAAGGGGAAGGTTATTTGCGATTTGCAACGACCTGTGGTGTAGGTCAGTTTGTTCATGCTTACAGAAAGGTCATGGGAAAAGACATTGCCAAATACTACGGATTCAATCATGTTTTAACAAAACAACTTTCGGAGACTGTAAATAAAAAAATGTGGGCATGGGGACCTGCAGGATGGTCCGATTTTAATATGCAGGAAGAAAGAAGCGGTTGCTTCAATATGCTGCTAAGTTCATGTGAAGACAATCAATTACCGGCAATTAAATATTTATACGATCAGGTGTACGGACTCTCAGGAAATAACACTTTTAATATCCAAATGCCGTATCAGGCAGCTTATGCACTCGAAAACTACCCATTTAACATAGATGCAGATGCAGCAACTCCTTCAAGAGAGGTAAAAAAATTTATGATTGATGAACAAAAAGCATATATTCTGAGTAGAAAAAGTTTCAATTTTAATGATGATTTTATTACAACTTTCTATTTAAAAAGTGAGTATAAAACGGCAACACATCAGGCTAACAACTATCCGGAAATCCGGATACAAGGGCTATCTAAACAAATAGGACAAATTTACCACGTTAAAGTTGATGAAACTATCAATGAACAACTAGGAGGTAAAATAATAACAATAAACAAAAATAATGACGGCTCCTTTATCATGAATGCAGATATGGATGCTGTATATCTTGAGAAATATGAAAAAACAATACATTCCTATCCCTCGCAGGGAATAAATGCTCACAGGTCATTTGCTGTTGACTACAGCGAAACATCAGGAAGTCCGGCTCTTTATGCAATTGTTGATAGAATATCAGGTGCAAGCTCTGAAACATGGCAAATGGAAATGACTAATGCTACAGGAGGAAATGTCTCAGGACAAGATTTTCAAATTGACTATTCCGGCTTTAGTGTTTACGGAAAAGTTTTATCTCCGGTAGGCGCAAATGTAAATTATGCAGACAATCTGATAACAATTACAGGTGGAAGTGACTTCTATGTTGTTTTCTGCGTTTCAGCATCATCAACACCTTCATTCAGCGTGAGTGGAAGCGGAATGAATTCTGCTGTAATTCTTGGTTCTCAAACAGTTTCTTATAACTTTACAGATAGCATCCTGATGCTGTCTGTATTTAATAACACCCCTGTAATTGAAATAAATAAACCACTTGCTAACAGTGAACATACTTCGGGTGACAGTATTCTTGTTGATGCTTCGATAACAGATACAGACGGTTTTATTTCTTTAGTAAAATACCAAATTAATGACAGTATTGTTTTTAGCACAATCGATTCTGCTGAAAAACCAAAGTTTTCATTTGACTCCCCGGGCTTATACAAACTAAACATTATAGCCTTTGATGATAATTCTGATTCAACAATCAGCGAATCAAGGTTTTTTTATATTGTTAATACAGTACAAACAGGACTTAATTATAACCTTACAGCTTCAGAATATCTAAATGAATTTATTTTACTTAACTGGGACGATGCAGCTAACAATGAAGATGGGTATGTTATTGAACGAAAATCCGGCAGTTCTGACTTCAATGAAATAGCAAGAACCGCAAAAAACTCAGTTTCTTTTATTGATATATCTGCTGCCAAAGAGACTTCTTACTCTTACAGAATTGTTCCTTTTAACAGAACGGAGAAGTTTAATTATTCCAACGAGGTAGATTACATGATAAACGAAACTTCAATATTTCCTGAATTAGCAACAATAGTGGGAAAAACATATCCTAATCCATTTACAGACAAGATAAATATAGAAGTGAGTCTTAGCAGCAGTGAAGATATTATTGTCCAGATCATTAGCATTTCAGGGAAAATCATCTACAATAAACTATTTTCGGATATTACTGAAGGGGTAAACAAAATTGCATTAGAAAATATGAAAGAATTTAATGGTATAGGACTTCTGATATTAATTCAAAATAACAAAATAATATATCAGAATAAAATAGTGCATAAGTAAACTACGAATTATAGTTATGAATTACAAATCAAAAATTAAAACACTGTTTTTTGTTTTCCTTTATACAATTTCATTCTTGCCATAGGCATTACATCCAATGATGCCTGACGATGATTCAAATAATCATAATAAGCAGCTATAGCAATCATTGCAGCATTATCCGTTGTAAACCTCAATTCGGGAATATGTATTTTCCAGTTTTCTTCCTCTGCCATGCCTGTAAATCCTTTTCTAATAGCAGAATTAGCTGAAACACCACCAGCCAGAGTTACGCTACCGATGCCTGTGTTTCTTGAAGCTGCCACAACTTTTTCCAGCAAAATATCCACAATTGTTTTTTGTAAAGATGCTGCAAGGTCGTGTTTGTTCTTCGCTATAAAATCAGAATTCTTTTTTATCTCATCACGCAAGAAATATAAAAACGAAGTTTTCAACCCACTAAAGGAAAAATCATAATCCGAAATTCCGGGTTTCGAAAATTTAAATCGTAAAGGATCTCCTTTTTTAGCCAATTGGTCAATAACCGGACCTCCGGGATAAGGCAAACCCATCACTTTAGCACATTTATCAAAAGCTTCTCCGGCTGCGTCATCAATTGTTTCTCCAATGATCTTCATCGAATGAAAGTTTTCAACAACAATGATTTGTGTATGTCCACCACTTACCAACAGGGAAATAAACGGAAACTCCGGCTGTTGTTTTTCTTTTCCCTGCTGTTTAATAAAATGAGAAAAAACATGTCCTTTCAAATGATTGACATCTATAAGCGGAATGTCAAGCGAAAGGGAAAGTCCCTTAGAAAAAGATGTTCCGACAATAAGAGAACCCAGCAAGCCCGGACCCCTTGTAAATGCTACTGCATCCAAATCCTTTAACTCTATTCCGGCCTCTTTCACAGCAGCATCAACAACCGGAATGATATTCTTCTGATGTGCCCTGGAAGCAAGTTCAGGGACAACACCCCCATACTTTTCATGTACAGATTGATTGGCCAATACATTTGATAAAAGCCATTCATCGCGGATAACAGCAGCTGATGTATCATCACACGATGATTCAATTCCTAAAATAGTGACACCCATATTTTTAATAAATTAAACTACTTTTATATTTAATCGTTTTTTTTCATTTCTTTTGCACTGACAAATTAATTTACACGTTGTAATAACAGCAAAAAGAGTAACTCTATACAACTTTAGTTTTAAGTAACGTTCATTCAACTAAAACGTAAAAACCATTAATAAAATAATTACAAAGCTATTAAAAAAGTTGTAAAAATATCATCTCTTATTTTATTGGGGATCATGATCATAATCCC
>CAYSRH010000164.1:0-5397 GCA_964433245.1 uncultured Bacteroidales bacterium
TTCAATGAATCCCTGGTATGTAGGAACACAGATCGTAAAAACAGACGAAGAAATCGTGGAATTAGTAACGGCGAACCTTTTGAAAGGTGCGGGGATGCCGGGATTTAATATACCACGCTATATCGCCAATTTTAAACCTATCAGCCTCCCGGCCTATTGGGGCGGACAAATCATCCAATCCAGCCATGAATCGGGAGGTATAAATGTAGCCATAAAACCAATTATCCATACGGCTGAAGATATTACCAGAATAGCGCCGACAAACGCAGCGGGAGGGGATGTTACCCGGGCTGTCGGAATATGGCGGAAATTATCACAAGAATTACAAACCGATAATCTTGCCTGTTCGCACATTGACTTACAAGGTCCTTTGAATACGGTGTCTATGCTATGGGATCAAAGTGATTTTATGGTAGCAATGTACGAAAACCCGAGACGGGTGCACGCGTTATTGGAACAAGTAACTGAACACATCATAGCTGTCGTCAAAACCATGAACATCCAAATCGGACCGAGCAATATCGCCGGTCCCTTGTGGCCTCGTATATGGTTACCTCCTGACATAGGGGTTGGAATAGTGGAAGATTATATGCCGTTGCTCTCACCGGAATTGTATCTGGAATTTGGCATCCCCTATATCGAAAAAATAAGCAATGAATTAAACGGACTCTATATCCATTGTTGTGGCGTGTACAGCCAACATTATGAAAACCTCGCACGTTCAAAAGCCAATCTATTAGGCTTAGAGTTTCAATATCCATTTGCCGAACCCAGGGAATTATTCAATACATTCGGCAGTTCAATAGCTTTTGTACCCAGGCTGTCCTATAAAGGTAAAACTGATTTCCCATCGGAATTAGATTTTATCAAATATCTCAATAGACCCCAATTTAAAAAAATGCGACTATGGTTTGTGCTGGAAGACATATCGGATGATCATAAAGACACCGCAAGCTATATAGAGAGTATGATGCAATAACCCGGCAACGAGGAATACACTGTGGGCATCTACGTGATAAAAAAATTTTCACAGGACAGGATATTGGAAGGGAGAGATTAGTAAAAATGAAGCTACGATTTGATCTAGATTGGTATTTTAAAAAAGAAGGGCATGACCACTATCGGAAAGTATTCCTACCCCACGACTGGAGCATAGAAGGTGAGTACGAACGAGACAATCCTACCGGGAGACGGTGTGGGTTTTTGCCGGCAGGAGTTGGACTCTACCTCAAAGAGTTTGAAGTATCCGATTTATGGATTGATAAAATAATCAATCTTTTATTCGACGGTATTTACATGAATAGCGAAGTCCGCGTCAATGGTGAATTACTCGGGTTTCGCCCCTACGGTTATGTACCTGTCCACTATGATATTTCTCGTTTTCTAAAAAAAGGTAAAAACGTTATTACAGTTAAAGTTGATAACTCGAAAAATCCCAGCGGGCGTTGGTACACGGGTTCGGGTATTTATCGGCACGTTTGGCTCATTATAAAAGAAAAAGTATCATTCCAGGACAATGTGTTTATTTACGCTTCGGACATCACCCGAAACAAAGCAACGCTGACCATAGAATATTCAATCCAAAACAAAACAAACCAAGAAGTGGGAAATCATCTACTAAGGACGGAGATAAAAGGACCACAAGACAACCTCGTGTTTTGTCGGAACATGCCGGTACGCATGGATGCCGATTCCTGCCGCAAATCCACATTGTCTTGTGCAATCGAAACGCCGCGGTTGTGGTCTCCTGAAGCGCCTAATTTATACCAAGTACGCATGTCCCTCGTATGCGATAATAATATTGTTGATGAATACATGGATATTTTCGGAATCAGGACAATCAAATTCGATGCTGATCACGGCATGTTCCTAAACGGAGAAAACATTAAATTAAAAGGAGTGTGTCTGCATCATGATGCCGGTCCGTTAGGCACAGCCGTTCCCGATAATATTCTGGCAAATCGGATACGCCTACTTAAAGCGATGGGATGCAATGCCATACGTACAGGTCATACTCCCTTTGCCCCGGAATTCTATAGGATTTGTGACAAATTAGGCTTAATGGTTATTGATGAGATTTTCGACGGATGGCACAAAAAGGCCGATTATGATTACGGTGCCCGCTATTTCAAGCAATGGTGGCAGAGGGATGTGACGGACTTTGTGCTGCGCGACAGAAACCATCCCTGCGTCATTTTGTGGAGCATTGGCAATGAAACCGGCCCAAAAGATATTCATGGAATCACAAAATTGTTCCATCAGCTGGATCCGAAACGTCAAGTAACCGGTGGTGAAATCCATTACGGCGTGGACATACCCGGATTTAATGGTAGTATGGAAATCCCGGGGAATTTAGAAAAATTCAAACTGGAGAATCCCGGTAAATGTGTCCTCCTGACCGAAACACCACATTCATATCAAACCCGTGGTTTCTACCGGACCAAAAAATGGTTTCGTGATTACAAAAGGGCACGTCATGACGTAAAAAATGTTTATTATGAAGAAGTCTTTAATGATTACGTGCCGGAATACACCCATATGGTCACTTATAATTCATCATATGACAACCACACCGGAAAAATTTCCAACCGAGACTGTTGGGCAAGGACCATGAATACGGATTACATCATTGGTCAATTTATGTGGACGGGATTCGATTACTTGGGCGAGTCTTTCGGGTGGCCTTACCGAGCAGGTAACCATGCCCCAATAGACCTGTGCGGTTTTCCGAAAGACATATATTATTTCTACCAAAGCATGTGGACAACAACGCCGATGATCCATATTTTGCCCCATTGGACCCATTCCGTCCCGCCGGGTACTATTATACCGGTTTGGGTTTATACGAACTGTGACAGCGTGGAGTTGTTCCTAAACGGAAAAACTTTAGGCCGGAAAAGACGCTCAGGTGTGATGCATCTGGAATGGTACGTGCCCTATCACCCGGGGGAATTACGCGCCATCGGTCAGAAAAACGGGATCGTAATAAACGAAAACTTACCAACCGCGGGAGAGCCGTACAGTTTTACAATCATGAGACCGGAAGATAGTCCCTCGTATTCACTTATCACAAACTTAACAAACGGGAGTACTTCCGCTGTTTCACCCGGACAGGATAAAGACATTAACATAATAGATATTACAGTATCGATCGTTGATCAAAACGATAATTTCGTACCGTACGCGGATAACCGGTTGTTTATTTATCCGCAAGGTAATGCCCGTGTCAAAGCCTTGGGTAACGGTGACCCTGCCGACCTTGGAGCCCATGGTACAAACAGCCGCAAGGTATTCAAAGGATTATGCAAAGCGTTTATCCAAACAAACAAGACGGTAAAAAAAACCGACAGACCATCGCTATTAATATGCGGCATACTGGGTAAGACATATTTCAAAAACCAAACAAAGGTTAACATAGAGATAAAACAACACTACCTGGATGGTAATAACGTAGCCCAAAAAGCCACTATTTTCTTTACAATCGATGGATCCGCTCCCACCCCTAACTCGGAACGCTTTACCACACCAATTACCATAAATAAGGATACGCGTATCAAGGCACTTATAAAGTCCAATGGACATGAATACGAAATAACACAAGATTTTAAAAAAGGATTGCGAAAAGCCCCGGAACGCAAAGATGTCCTACCAACAAGTCCGCGAATAACGGGAAAATGGATTAACGACGAAGATAAAATATATGCTTTCCTAGCCGATGGGACCCTCCATATCTATCAAGAAGGGGAAAAGATAGACGAATGTTCCTGGTGGTACGAAGAACCAGTCGATGAGTTCGAAAACGAGGAAAGCGACATCGATAACGGTGAAATTAATTTTATGTGGTGGGTCGCGAAAATAAGACTTCAAATAGACAACCGATTAAGGGTCAAAGACCGGTTCGGGACTTTTTTCCTTAAAAAGTCAGAATGATTGCCTCCGGAGCGGAGTTTAAAAGGTATCGTTGTTCTAAAAAGTTGCGGTACGTCGCATTGTATTTATAGCCTTCGGGCCCCTTAAGCATAGCTTAAGAGGTATTCGGATGGATATAATCAGAAACACAAAGAAAGGAAACCAGCATGACTTTTAGAGAAAGAATCCATACATTTTGGCAAGGTGAAAAACCCGATAAAATACCTTACGCGATTTATTGGGGAATGTGGAAAAGAAGTAATCCGGAAGATCCCAACTGGCAAAAAATACTTGCTAAAGGCCTTGGGGTCTGCTTTAATGCTATCACTGTCACCGAAAAACGAAAAAACGTCCTCTGGGACGAACAATATTATACAGAAGATAAGCGGAAATACAAAAGAACAACCATGAAGACCCCTATCGGTGAAATTTATCAAATCCATGAAGGTGATTGGCCGCGTAAATATTGGATTGAGAACGAACAGGATTATAAGGTCATGTTGTACATATTACGGAACACGGAACTCCTACCCAATTATGAAGAATATTACCGTCAAGAAAAAATCATTAAGAATGAAGTCGGGAACAACGGTGTAATTCGCATCCCCATAACCAGGACCCCGATCCAAATAATCCTGGTGAATTACCTCGGATTAGAAAATTTCGCCTTGCACCTCTACGACTATCAAGAACAAATCCAGGAGTTGCACAAAGAACTTTTGTGTAAACTAAAAAAAAGAACGGAAATCACCGCTGATGGACCAGGTAAATACCTGTGGTGCGCCGATAATTTTTCCGCCGATACAATGGGGCCGGCAATGTATGAAAAATACCTTTTATCAGCTTATAAAGAGTTTGTCCCCATTCTTCATCAAGCCGGTAAGATAATCGGTGTCCATTATGATGGGCGCACAAAAGTATGTAAAGACCTTATTGCCCAAGCACCGGTGGATATGATCGAATCTTTGACACCACCCCCGGAAGGGGATATGACCATCGCCGAATGCCGTCAAGCTTGGCCAAACAAACTCTTTTGGGTCAATATAAACGTCTCCCAATACCAACGTCCCCCGCGAGAGCTAAAAAAATATGTCCACGCGCTGATTGAACAAGCCGACGCCGACGGAAAAAAGATTGCCTTTGAATTATCGGAGGACCTTCCTGTTAATTGGCGTGAATCAGTACCGGTTGTTTTGGATGCTTTAAATGAAACCTTTTAATCGCATACCCTACATTACGCGCGCAAAAACCCCGTGGATACTTATGTGGTAGGTTGTAGCCTGTATAGGGTAAGGCAAAATCGCCGTTGGGTAACTCAAGTAGTTCTGGATACGCAATACATAACCACCGTCCACCCATTGACCGCTTGCACTCGTTTCCAAAATAGCGCCTTCCGGCGCGTATTACCAGAGACTGGGTAAACAAGGTCTTTTTTGTTTTTCTTGATGCTCGATTGATATGGCCTGCATGTGAGCTATCACCGCTTTC
>CAYSRH010000165.1:0-5383 GCA_964433245.1 uncultured Bacteroidales bacterium
AATACCCAACAAAATCATTATATCCATTGCTATTCCTGATCCCTCACGAACCATTCCTAAAAAAAAGTGTTCGGGAGCAACATAAGGATTCCCCAAGCGCATTGCTTCCTCCTTACTATATAGCAAAACATCCTTTACACGTTGCGAAAACTTGGCATCCATACGCTCTTTTGTATTGTTTTTGAATTATTTGTTTTATTTATTACAAAAATACATAAAGTTTTTCATTCCTGCAACGCTTGTACACCCTGATTATTTATGAACAAATATTGTTAATAAATATCCTGTTTTTTTCTGTTTTTATTCATCTGTTTTGTGTAATTTAGCAAGCCATATAAATGAATTCACCATATTAATAATCAACACATTATGTCGAACGGAGAGATTATCATTAAAACGAATATTGAAGAAGAAATGAAAAGTGCCTACATTGATTATTCAATGTCGGTTATTGTATCAAGGGCGCTTCCCGATGTCAGAGATGGCCTGAAGCCCGTCCATAGAAGGGTTTTATATGGGATGTATGACCTGGGGCTTTCCTCTAATTCCGGTTATAAGAAATCTGCACGTATTGTCGGTGAGGTTTTGGGTAAATATCATCCCCACGGAGATTCTTCTGTCTATGAAGCTATGGTAAGAATGGCACAACCCTGGTCCATGCGATATATGTTGGTCAAAGGACAGGGAAATTTTGGATCCATTGATGGTGACAGCCCCGCTGCCATGCGTTATACAGAAGCCAAATTAGAAAAAATTGCAGAAGAAATACTGCGGGATATTGAAAAAGATACAGTTGACTTTCAACTGAATTTCGATGATAGTCTTGAAGAACCTGTTGTTATGCCTACAAGAATTCCTGCTCTATTGGTCAATGGTGCCAGTGGAATCGCTGTTGGAATGGCAACAAATATGGCCCCGCACAACCTGGGTGAAGTGATTGATGCAATCACAGAATACATTGATAATAATGATGTTACTCATGAAGAGTTAATGCAGCATATCAAGGGTCCTGATTTCCCTACCGGTGCTTTTATATATGGTATGAAAGGAATCAGAGACGCTTATGAAACAGGACGTGGAAGAGTTGTCATGCGTGCAAAAACAGAAATAGAGATCACGCCGACAGGGAGAGAACAGATCATCGTTACCGAAATTCCATATCTCGTCAACAAAGCGGAGATGATCAAAAAGATCGCCGACATGATCAATGAAAAGAAAATTGAGGGAATATCCTACATTAATGATGAATCGGACAGAAATGGAATGCGTATCGTGATCATTTGTAAAAAAGACACAATTGCAAATGTTGTACTCAATAAATTATATAAATTTTCAGCTCTTCAAACTTCTTTCAGTATCAATAATGTTGCCCTCGTCAACGGAAGACCCAGGCTATTGAATCTGAAAGATATGATCGTTCACTTCGTATCGCACAGGCACGATGTTGTGACGCGAAGGACCCGTTTTGAATTAAAAAAAGCAGAAGAAAGAGCACACATCCTGGAAGGACTGATCATTGCTTCAGATAATATTGATGAAGTAATAAAAATCATTCGAAATGCTAAATCGCCTGATGATGCAAGAAGTGAACTGATGATACGTTTTGATCTCTCTGAAGTACAAGCTCGGGCAATTGGAGAGATGCGAATCATTCAATTAAATGCACTTGACCAAAATAAATTGCGCAATGAATTTGATGAACTCCAAAAAACCATTGCATACCTGAAAAGTGTGCTTGAAGACGAAGGTTTAAGGATGCGGATCATCAAGGAAGAGCTGCTTGAAATCAAAAACAAATATGCTGATCCAAGAAGATCTGAAATTATCATGGATGCTGAAGATTTCAACCCTGAAGATTTTTATGCTGATGATGATATGGTCATCACCATATCAAGATTAGGATATATCAAACGTACCCCACTCACTGAGTTTAAACAACAAAGAAGAGGTGGTGTTGGAATGAAAGGCTCCACTACCCGTGATGAAGATTTTCTTGAACATATATTTAGTGCAACCATGCACAATACCATGCTCTTTTTTACAAAAAAAGGACGCTGCTTCTGGTTGAAAGTATATGAAATTCCTGAAGGAACAAGAGCTTCCAAAGGAAGGGCCATTCAGAATATAATTAATCTGGATCCGGATGATGAAATACAGGCTTACATTAATGTACAGGATTTAACTGATCAGGATTATTTATCCAATCGTTATATTGTACTTTGTACAAAAGAAGGGATCATTAAGAAAACTTCCCTTGAGGCCTTTTCAAAACCAAGGCAAAATGGAATTAATGCCATCAATATACGCGAGGGAGACAGCCTGATCGAAGCAAAACTAACCAATGGAAAAAAAGAAATATTGATTGCTGTGAAATCCGGAAGGGCCATACGTTTTCCCGAAACAAAAGTGCGACCTATGGGACGTACAGCAACAGGAGTAAAAGGAATAAAGCTCACCCCTAATGTTGATGACCGGGTGGTGGGAATGGTATGTGTAGAGGAGTATGATCAGGATATACTCGTTGTATCGGAAAAAGGATTCGGGAAACGTTCGAAATTTGATAGTTACCGGAACACCAACCGTGGCGGAAAAGGTGTTAAAACACTTAATATCACGCCAAAAACAGGAAATCTGATAGCGATCAAAGGTGTCACGGATGATCAGGATGTGATGATCATTACCAGTACGGGGCTGACGATACGGATGCCGGTGAACTATATCCGTGTTGCAGGAAGAGCAACACAAGGAGTTAAACTGATCAATTTAAGAAGTCCCAATAAAATTGCTTCTATTACAGTTGTTGAAGGTGCTACAGATGAAGATGACGAAAATGCAGACATTGAAACTGTTGTTCCTGAGGAGGTTACATTGACTGAAACAGGAACAGACAACGAAACTGCTGATGAAAATGATCCTGAAACAGATGCAAATGATGAACAACAGACGGAAGAATAGGGATTATTGTTCTGTCTGTTCGATTGTTTTAGCAAACAAATCGTATGCTTCTGACTTAACAACTTGAACCTTATAGAATTCCCCTGTGTTCAATTTATGGTCCGAGGGAATTAGTATTTCATTGTCCACCTCAGGAGAATCATTTTCCGACCTGCTGATATAATAGCCATTTTCGATTCTATCGATAACAACTTCTATGATATTGCCGATCTTTTTCTTGTTCTTTTGCAATGAGATAGCTTCCTGCTTTTCCATAATCACTTCAAGCCTTTCCTGTTTTACTCTTTCAGGAATATCATCCCGGTAATGCATGCCGGAATATGTGCCTTCCTCATGTGAGTAAGTAAAAACACCGAGACGGTCAAATTTTACTTCTTCAACAAAATCGCATAAGTCAAGAAAATCAGCTTCGGTTTCTCCGGGATGTCCAACCAAAAAAGTAGTTCGAAGCGTCATATCCGGAGATTTCTCCCTTATAAGTTGTATTGTGTCTCGTAATTTTTTCTTGTCATATCCTCTCTGCATCATTTTCAACATCTTATCAGAACTATGCTGAAGAGGAATATCAAGGTAATTACAAATAACTTTTTCCCGGACAATAAGGTCAAGTAGTTTTGCATTGACCATATCAGGATACAGGTAATGCAGCCGGATCCAATGAAGGGAGTCGATTTTAATCAGTTCTTCTAACAAAGCAGGTAAAGCTTCTTTTTGGGATAGATCTTTTCCATAATACGAAAGATCCTGGGCTATAAGGATCAACTCTTTTACGCCTGAAGCTATTAACTGACGGGATTCCGTGCGCAGGCTTTCTATTGAATTGCTTCTGTACCTTCCTCTTATTGAAGGTATTATACAAAAAGAACAAGCCCGGTTACACCCTTCAGCTATTTTTAAATACGCATAATGTCCGGGTGTTATCAAGTGTCTTTTTTTGTTCCTTTTATGTTGTTTGGAAGAAACTTGTAACAGTTGAAGCAATGCCGGATAATCATCTACCCCAAACCAATGATCAACTTCTTCTATTTCCTGTTTAAGCTCATCGCTATAACGCTTTGATAAACAGCCGAAGACAATTAATTTTTTGATTGCTCCACTCCTTCTGCCCGGAATAAACTGTAAAATCGTATTGATAGATTCTTCTTTTGCGTCATTAATAAAACCACAGGTATTGATCATGACTACATCAGCATTCTGCTCCCTGTCGAACATAATTTTATATGAATCCTTAAGGCTTCCGAGTAAATGTTCGGAATCAACCGTGTTTTTTGAACAACCCAGTGTGATAAGGTTAAGGGAAAGCATAGCGTGGTTTGTAAATGAGCGAAAATTAAAATATAATTATTGTTTCTCCTGAAAGAGGGACTCAACAAAATCTTTTCTGTTAAACATTCTCAGGTCTTCCATTTTCTCTCCAATACCGATGTACTTGACCGGTACTTTAAATTGATGGGACACACCAATAACAACACCGCCCTTTGCAGTTCCATCCAACTTTGTCATTGCCAAAGTATTGATGTCTGCTACTTTTGTAAACTGCCGGGTCTGCTCAAAGGCATTTTGCCCTGTTGAGGCATCCAATACAAGAAGTGTTTCATGGGGTGCTTCCGGAACGACTTTTTTTATGACCCTGTTAATTTTTGAGAGTTCTTCCATCAATCCGGCTTTGTTATGTAATCTTCCGGCCGTATCAATAATTACAATATCTACATCTCTTGATTTTGCTGCAGAAACGGAATCATAAGCTACCGAAGCAGGGTCAGCCCCCATTGCCTGTTTTATAATATCAATTCCTACACGTTCAGCCCATAAATCAAGTTGTTCTACGGCAGCTGCCCTAAAAGTGTCGCCGGCGCCTACGATCACTTTCTTTCCGGCTTTTTTAAACTGATAAGCTAATTTTCCTATTGTTGTTGTTTTGCCTACTCCGTTAACCCCCATCACAAGAATAACATAAGGTTTGCTCTGAAGGGGTGATTGAAAGAAAAATTCACTTGATTCAACATTGCTTTCTTCAAGTAAAGCAACAATTTCTTCAATTAACAGGGTGTTTAATTCATTCGTTGTGAGATATTTATCTTTTAATACACGTTTTTCGATCCTTTCTATAATGGTAAGTGTTGTTTCAACACCAACATCTGATGTTATCAATGCCTCTTCAAGGTCATCGAGTACATCATCATCAATTTTAGATTTTCCCGCAACAATGCGTGACAATTTTTTCAGAACACTCTCTTTCGTCTTTTTCAATCCGCCTTCGAGTGTTTGAAAAGATGTTGCAGGCTCCTCTTCTTTTTTACTTTTTTTTGAGAATAAATTAAAAGCCATAAAAACTGATTGATAAGTGGATAATAAAAGAAAAAAGCTTTCTTTTATTACAAAGAAAGCTTTTTGAATTAATCTTTGAAAGAATATCCACTTATCAATC
>CAYSRH010000166.1:0-5326 GCA_964433245.1 uncultured Bacteroidales bacterium
TTTTTTTTATTACCATACTGTCGCCACGCTGTGGCTTTTTAAAAAGTGACAGAGTTTATTTGTTTAATCGACCACTTGCCTATGTGCGGAGGGGGATCGGCATAAAAGTATATTGCGTAATTCTTAAATGGAACGAAGCGTAACAATTTTGGACTGACTGAGGAGAGACGTAAGGAACGACGAGATTCCAAAATTTAGCGTAGTGTAATGTAAAGAATAGCAATAGACTTTCAAGCCTTGATTTTTGTCAACTTTTCATCAAGGAAAAGTTGAAGAAGTTCCCTCTTTCTGCAAGATCTCTTTCTTTCCATCGTCTAAGTAAACAGAACAGCTTAAAAACACAGAAAAAATGAACGCATCTAAGAACCATAGTCAGGATCTGCTGAGTAAACTGGACAAGCTCCCCAGGGTAGAAGCCTCCCCGTTTTTTGTGACGCGCATGGAGGGTCGAATCGAAAGAGAAACCGAAGAAGCTGCGCAACAATATAGTATTTTTCCTTATGGATTGCGACTGGTCTTTATCTCCTTTCTTGTTGCCTTGTCCTTGTCTTCTTTTGGTATGTATTTATTTTATCAACAGGAGACATTACAACAACAATACGAGGAAGCATTTTATGCCCTATATGAGGGGTGGAAACTTGAAGGGCATGACCTGCTTGTTCAGCACGATATTGAATACCTTGAATAATACGCTAAAAACAAATCATTTATTTATCCACTAAAAATTAAGAAATCATGAAGAAATTAAGAAACAACACTTGGTTTATACTAATTATCGCACTTATTACCGTTGTTAACATAGCCGGCTGGATTTTATTTACACAGCAGAGCAGGCGAGGCATCGATGCCCGGTTTGATACCCGCAGAGAGCGAGCCAATCCGGACTGCCTGATGGCTAAAAAGCTGGGGTTCGATGAACAGCAAACTGCGCAGTTCAATCAAATCAATGCTGAGCATAGGCAGGGTATGAGAGAAGAACGAAGAGCATTGGCAGAAACCAGACAGCAACTTGTGGCTACAGCACTTGCTGAAGATGAACAAGAGGAAGCAGTAGATCGCTTAATTGAGGATCTTGGGCAAAAGCATCAGCGTCGTTACCGCCGGCAGGTGCAACACATGAATCAGGTGCAACAAATTTGTCATCCGGAGCAAAGGATGGCCTACAGGGAATTTATGCAGAAAATGTCCAAACGCAGACCGGAACAAATGGAAAGAAGAGGCAACAGGAGTGACTACCGACAGGACAGGATGATGAGGCGCGATGATTGCCCTTACTCCGGACAAAGTCAACGCAGTATTGAAAACGAACAACCACGTATGGGCAGAGGAAACAGAATGAATAACTGAAACAAATGATGATGAAGCGAATAATGGGTGTTGCAGGGATAATTCTCATGCTCTGTCACTATACCCTGGCACAACAGGGACAAGAAAGAAAAGCAGGATTACCTTCGGGTACAGTCTATGGAAAAGTAGTGGAAGAAGACAATGGAAAACCTATTGAATACGCTTATGTTGTATTATATAAGGAAGAAGACAGCAATAGTGTCGGGAAATCCATTACAGACAAAGAAGGTAGCTTTCAGTTAACCGACCTACGCAGCGGACAATATTATGTTGAAATCCAATTTGTCGGTTTTGGGTCTCAGTGGATTTCAGATATTATAATCAATCGCCAAAATGCTGTCGTGAATCTGGGTACAATCAAAATGGAACTATCAGCCGAAATGCTGGATGAGCTGGAAGTTGAAGCTGATAGAAACAGGGTTGAATATCGACTTGACAGACGTATTGTCAATGTGAGTCAGGATTTGGGGGCTGTTGGCGGCACCGTTGTTGAAGCCTTACGCAATGTTCCTTCCATACAGACTGATATTGACGACAATGTGTCCATCCGGGGATCCGAAAACTTTCTTGTGTTGATTGATGGTCGCCCCAGTCCGGTAAGTGGTAGCGATGCCCTGCAACAGATTCCGGCTGAATCAGTTGAATCCATTGAAATTATCACGAATCCTTCTGCCAAATATGATCCTGATGGCGTGGGAGGTATTATCAATGTCATCATGAAAAAAGACAGGCGCAAAGGCTACAATGCACAAATATCAGCTAACTACGGCTCTTTTAATTCTTTGGGAGGCGATTTTCTGGTCAACATAAGAAAGAAAAAAATTAATTTTTTTATAGGGGGCAACTACAACGAAAGAATTAATCGCGGTCATGGAAAAGAATACCGGGAAAGTTACCTGCCCGGTGATACGACCCTGACACTGGAAACAGAAAACGACAGGCAACGAATCATAAATTCCGGATCGATACGTACAGGTATTGATTATTTCTTTAATAAAGATGAAGTGCTTACACTAACAGCACAATACAGGGTGAACACTTTTGGGCATCAGTTTAATTCTTCCACCCGGCGCTACAAAGAATACAGCGGCAATCACTTCGATACGTATCATTATCTAACCGACAATGACCTAAGAACAACGTGGGGCTACTACCAGACAGATCTTAACTATCAAAAAAAATGGAGTCCTGATCATGAGTTACAGGCTTTCGGAAGTTTTGCCAAACGATTTTCTGAAAGAAATAGCGTTTACAGTGAAATGGAAACAGATGAGCAATTTGTTGCCCTGCATAGCATCGCTGACAGCGTAAGAACCCTGGACGATCAGTTTGGAAACAGATGGCTTGGACAGATTGACTACGAAAGACCTGTTTTTGATAACAGTAAGCTGGAAATGGGATACCGAATTCATATTTATGATATTGACAACGAATACAGTTATCAGTTTTTTGATGGTACAATCTGGCAGGATGATCCTATGCAGTACAATCCTTACACTTTCTACAGAAATATACAATCAGGATATCTGCTGTTTTCCAATACAGTCAACAGGTTTGGTTATATGCTCGGCTTACGAACCGAATACACTGACCGGGAATTCCACCAAACCGAAACAGAGGAGAAGTGGGCATACAATAAGTTTGACTTCTTCCCGTCTGTTCACTTGTCCTACGACCTCCCATTCGATATGGAAGTAATGGCAAGCTATAGCAGAAGAATGCAACGTCCCAGGCATTGGTATCTGAGTCCTTTTGAGAGTGTGGTGGATCCGAACAATGTAAGAAGAGGAAACCCTTTACTGGAACCGGAATACACCAATTCGTTTGAACTCAATATCCAGAAAAAAATCAATCGTCAATTTATTGCCTTAGAAGGATACTATAGAGAAACAAATAACAGTCTGGAACGCAGAATTGAAGTAGAACCGGACAGACCCGATATTTTTATTGCCACTCTGGGGAATATAGGAGAAAGTGTCAATGCAGGAGGCGAGTTGATGACCAATCTGCACCTAAGTAAATGGTGGAATGTAAATCTGACGGGAAGTGTGTATTATTACGAGATTATTGATATCAACAACACCGTTTCCTGGTTTTCAAGGATCAATAACACCTTCCGCATTCCTGCCACACAAATACGCATGGAATTGAGTGGTTTTTATAATGGGGCTTCTATTACCACACAGGGCAGGATAACTCCTTTTTATATGGTCAATGCAGCAGTCAGACAGGATTTCCCGGACAGAAAATTATCTGTGAACTTGTCTGTTACAGATGTATTTAATACCATGGGGCATGAGATGTTTCTCGAAACTTCCAACGCTTACTCGCACCTGATAAGACAACGCAGGGGACCAACCTTCCGCTTGTCACTGACTTACAGGTTTAATGACTTTGAACAGCGCAAGGAAAAAAGTGGCAGTGACATGAACGGAGTTGACGATGTCATGTAAAAGTTCTTACCTTTGCAATATCTGAAAATATCCGGAGTTTTACTGCTTATGAGAAAAAAATGGCTGACAACAGTTTTTATTTCAACATTGGGTTTTCTGTCGTTAAGTATAAAAGCTGTAGAAGGGGATTCCAATTTCTGTACCCTGCCTTTTGAACAACAGATACCTAATTCTTATTTTTCTTCAGTAAAAACAGCAGCCAGTTATTTTCCGGTATTATGCAAACTGCAGCTAAAATTTAAAGAACAACGGATCCGTACCACACTAAATGTTCGTCCGGCCTTTTTCTCCATTTTTCGCAGACCTGAAAAAAGAACCTATGTTGTCCGCATCAACAACAAAGAGAATTTTCTCGGGATCACCCTGGATGAAGTGCCTTATAAAGCAAGAACCGGAATTTTTGGACACGAATTTTCGCACATTCTTGATTTTCATCATAAAAATACCTTCGGCATTATTCATACAGGCTTACGTTATATTTTTCCGGGCAGCCGTAGTCGCTACGAGAAAAAAATTGATGAACTCACCATTAGAAGAGGATTGGGGGAAGAGTTATTGGCATGGAAACTTTTTCTGTACCATGAATCATCAGCCGAAGATATCTACCTGAAGAGTAAGCGTGTCATCTATTATACCCCCTCAGAGATTGATTCCTTGTTGCAAATTCATCGCGACACACTGAATTATTAAACGATAATTGTAACTTTGTTGTTTGTAATTAATCGTCATGTATATAAAAGACGCTTTATCACATCCTGTATTTAAGCTCATTTCCGGCATTGTTTCTGAAAAAGGCTTAGAAGCTTATGTCATTGGCGGGTATGTGCGGGATTATCTGTTGAAAAGACCCTCAAAAGACATTGATGTGGTTGTCGTAGGAAGTGGTATTGAACTGGCAAAGGAAGTAGCTGCAAGAAAAGGGAATGTGCAGGTACATGTATTTAAAAATTTTGGCACTGCCATGTTACATTATAATGATCTGGAAATTGAATTTGTTGGTGCCAGAAAAGAATCATACCGTTACAATTCGCGAAAACCTCTGGTCGAAAACGGAACCCTGAAGGACGACCAGCAACGTCGCGACTTTACAATCAATGCCCTTGCTGTTGCTTTAAAAAAAGACGAATTTGGAAAGTTCATTGATCCTTTTTGTGGTGTTAAAGATTTAAAAAACAAGATTATACGAACACCTATGGATCCTGATAAAACTTTTTCCGATGATCCGTTAAGAATGATTCGTGCCATCCGTTTTGCATGTCAGCTGAACTTTGACATTTTTCCTGAAACGCTTGCTTCCATTAAAAAAAACATTCATCGCATTAAAATATTGAGCAATGAACGGATTATTGAAGAACTGAATAAGATTATGTTGACAAAAACACCTTCCAAAGGTTTTTTTCTACTTGACCAAACAGGTCTTCTCCCGTTCATTTTACCCGAAATATCCAATCTCAAAGGAGTAGAAATAAAGAAAGGAAAAGGGCATAAGGATAATTTTCTTCACACCATGGGTGTACTCGATAATC
>CAYSRH010000167.1:0-5325 GCA_964433245.1 uncultured Bacteroidales bacterium
GTTGCCGGAAGAAGCACGGTTTCCCCTTTTTGTATGGTTACAGGGGTGTTTTTTTCAAAAGTAATATTGACACTTCCTTCTGTACAAATATAAACAACAAAAGAGTCGAGCATATTGTAATCTTTTTCTATAAATGTATCAAGACTGATGATATTTGTTGTAAAATATTCACTCGATACGCAAGGTGTTGATTCGTTCCTGACAAGATTGTAAGGAGTTTTGTATTCTCCGGAAACTTCGAAGTCAATGGCATCAAGTGCCAGGTCTGTATGCAGTTCCCGTTCATTTCCATTTTTGTCTTTTCTGTTATAGTCGTATATTCTGTAAGTTATGTCTGAGGTTTGTTGTATCTCTGCCAGCAGAATACCGGCACCAATGGCATGCACCCTGCCTGCCGGGATAAAGAATACGTCTCCGGGACTTACATTTTCCTTGTTTAAAAGTTCTTCAATTGTTCCATCACGAAGGTGCCGGAGGTACATTTCCTTGTCTGCTTTTTTATTGAATCCACTGATCAGAGATGCGCCGGGAGATGCATTAAGTACGTACCACATCTCAGTTTTACCAAATGTATTGTGCCGTTCTTTTGCAAGGGCATCATCAGGATGTACCTGGATAGAGAGGTCTGCACGGGCATCAACAAATTTAATGAGCAGGGGAAATACAGTTCCATACCGGTCAAAATTTTTCTGTCCCACCAATTCATCCATATATATTTCAATAACTTCTGCAAGGTTATTACCGGCAAGAAATCCATTGGAAATAACCGAAACATTGTCTTTTACAGCACTTAATTCCCAGCTTTCTCCGGTGCTTTCTCCGGCATCTTCTTTGTTCAGTAATTGTTTTATCTTATTCCCTCCCCAAATCGTATCTTTTAGAATGGGCTTGAATTTTAACGGATAAAGATGCTTTGTTTCCATAATAATTAAATTTACAATTATACAGTTTCTTATAAATTCTTATAAGGCTGCCGTGTCTGCTGTTTTTTTGTTGGTACGAGTTCTTAATTTGTGCCAACATGAACTGCAAAAATAATAAAGATTTTGTTCTACTGGTATCAGATTGTCATAATTACTTATCTGTAGTGTCCGACTAAATTCCAACAGGTCACCGCTACGCGGTTATGTTACTTCATCTATTTTAACTTTCTACAATCAGGACGCTGCTACGCAGCTTATTATAGTCACTTATTGACATACCGGAAATTTTTATATTTTTGTTGGAAAAAATATAAAAAAATTATCACATGCTTGAGAATATAGCGATCGGAGATATTGTTTTTATTGATGTTGAAACAGTGCCCATGGTTTCGGGCTGGTGTATGTTGCCGGAAGATTATAAACGTTTATGGGAAAGAAAGTCTGCTTATTTCAGAACTTCAGAGCAAACAGCAGAAGATGTATGGGAGAGGGCAGGTATTTATGCGGAATTTGGTCGTGTTATATGTGTCAGCGCTGCAAAATATTATATGCGTGAGGAGCAGCCTGTAGTGAGAATAAAGTCTTATTCCGGGGATGATGAACGTGAAGTATTACAGGATCTCGCCAACATGCTGATAGCATATGGCAGCAAAAAAGATTATACCTTATGCGCCCATAATGGAAAAGAATTTGATTTTCCTTTTTTGGCCAGGCGAATGCTTGTTAATGGGATTAAATTACCGGATATATTGAATGTTGCAGGTATGAAGCCCTGGGAAGTAAACCTGCTTGATACAATGCAGTTGTGGAAATTTGGTGATTATAAGCATTATACATCTTTGGAACTATTGGCAATGCTCTTTGATATTCCAACGCCAAAGGATCAGATGGATGGTTCTATGGTTGCCGCTGTTTACTACGAAGAGAAAGGACTTGACAGGATTGTTCGTTATTGTGAAAAAGATGCGCTCACTGTTGTTCAGTTGTTTTTGCGTTTTAAAGGATTGCCATTATTAAAGGATGATCAGGTAGAACTTGTTCATTGATAGCTGCCGGATTCATTTTGATTGTTTCAATTGTCTTATATATAGTTGTATTGTATTTTCCATTCCGTAAAGAAGGGCATCTGAGATGAGTGCATGTCCAATGGATACTTCTTCGAGAAAGGGTATTTTTTTCTTCAGATAACCAAGATTTTCGAGATCCAGATCGTGTCCCGCATTGACCCCTAAGTCAAGTTTTTTTGCTGTTTCGGCTGCTGTTACAAAATCTTTTATTGCATCTTCTTTGTTTACAGGGAACATAGTAGCGTAAGGTTCTGTGTAAAGCTCAATCCGGTCTGCTCCCGTTTTTTTTGCATGGGCAATAATTTCAGTATCGGTTCCGGTGAAGATAGAAACTCTTATGCCTTTTGTTTTCATTTTCTTAACAACAGCTTGTAAGAATGCCTGGTGTTGAATTGTATTCCATCCTTCATTTGAGGTGATGACATTGTGTGTATCAGGAACCAGGGTGACTTGTGCAGGGTTTATATCCAAAACAAGTTGAATGAATTCATCAGATGGATAACCTTCGATATTGAATTCTGTGGTGATATGTTTTTTTAGTTCATATACATCCTTGTACCTGATGTGCCGTTCGTCGGGACGAGGATGTACCGTGATTCCTTGTGCACCATAATCTTCACATTTTAGTGCCCAATCAACAACATTTGGAATATTACCTCCCCGGGAATTTCGTAGTGTTGCAATTTTATTTATATTTACACTTAATCTTGTCATGATTTTTTTTGTAAAAATAATAGTTTTATCGCATGTTGGCTACAGATTTAATATCAAATATCATAATTCCTTTATCTCCGGAGCAAACAGGAGAAGATGCACTTAACGAAATGCAACGGCTAAAAGTCACGCATCTTCCTGTCGTTGATGAAATTATTTACAAAGGGCTTGTTGCGGAACAGGATATATTGGATGTGTCAGACACAAAACAAGCCATAAAAAGTTATAAGAAATTGCCTGCTCCTTTTGTGTTTGAAGATCAACTTCTTTTTGAAGTGATGGGAATATTGAACAAAGAAAAAATTTCAACACTTCCGGTTTTAAGTAAAGATAAAGAATATGTCGGAGCGATAACGGAACAGTCTTTATTTCCCATACTATCATCATTGATTGGAGCACATCTCCCGGGATCTTTGTTGATCCTTGAAGTAAATCCCTCAAATTATCATCTTTCAGAAATTGTACAGATTGTAGAAACGAATAATGCACGTATTCTCGGACTCTATGTAGTGCCTGTGGACACGGATTCTCTTGATGTTATTGTGCGGATAGGTCAGGTTGATATCAGTAACATAATTCGGGCTTTTGAACGCTACAATTATAATATCAAATCGTATTATATGGGGGATAATAAACTTGACGATCTATATATTGACAGATATAACATGTTGATGCGTTATATGAACACATAATTCTATTTTCACATGCGATTTGCACTTTTTGGAAGCAAGACGGAAAAGTCACAGAAATATGTTCGGGAGTTAATACACATTATTTCCGGACAAGGAGATACTTACTTGTTGTATTCAGAATTTGATCATGACCTTGCAAAAGCACAAGGATTTGAAGGTTTTTTTGAGATATATGATGATATCGCAGGAAATGTTGATTGTTTCATCAGCCTGGGAGGGGACGGAACTTTTCTAAGAGCCATTGCCCTGATCAGGAATTCAGGAATTCCGATAGTTGGTATTAACACAGGAAGATTAGGATTTTTATCTGCCATTCCTATTGAAGAAATGAAAAAATCTGTGATGGCAATTAAACAGCAAAAATATTATCTTGAAGAACGCTCTTTGCTGGAAATAAAAGGAGTGGATAAAAATTTTTCGGATTTCCCCTTTGCCTTGAATGATATTACGATACAAAAGGCAGATTCTGCCCTGGTAACGGTACATATTTTCGTTGATGGCGATTTTATGAGTTCTTACTGGGCTGACGGAGTTATTTTTTCAACCCCGACAGGATCAACAGCATATTCCTTAAGCGTTGGAGGTCCGGTGGTTCTCCCCGATGCAAAAGATTTATTGATTCTCAGTCCGATAGCACCACATAACCTGAATGTACGACCGCTTGTGTTAACCGATTTTAAGGAGTTGGAACTGAAAACTGATGCACGTTCAGGTAAAATTATTGTGACAGTCGATTCTGTTTCGGCAAGAATCAGGGATACGTTAAAAATAAAAATAGTGAAAGCCCCGTTTTATGTTTCAGTTATCCGTCTAAAAGAAAAATCTTTTTATAGCACATTGAGAAATAAGTTGATGTGGGGAGCAGATATACGAAATAAAGAACAAACTTAAATACATTTTTAAAAAATATTGTTTTATGAATTAATCAGGTTAAAGAATAAGAAAAAACTCAAACAAAAAATAGGGAATTGCGTTAAATAAATTGTTATATTTGAATAAGATTTATTTTTCTTATCTTTGTATAATAAATTATTTATCAAACACAAATGAAAAGATACATCGTCATAGCATTGCTTTTTTTTACTTGTATCTCTGTTGTTGAGGCACAACGGTGGAGGTTGCAACGTTATCGTGTGTTTTTCGGAGCAGGAGCCAGCAATTATTTTGGTGATATTGGAGGTGCTGCAACAGAAAAAAATTATTTGGGAATTGCCGATGTCGGATTGAATACAACTTACATCTCGTATCATTTTGGGGTGCTGTATAAGTTGCAGGAAGATTGGGATGTAAAACTCAACGTTAATCAGGTGATTCTTAGAGGATCTGATGAAGGTTCAAGGGTTGAGAATAGGGGACTGTCTTTCAATTCAAAATTGTGGGAGGTTTCCGTACAGGCTAATTATATTTTCTTTTCTCCTCGTGTAGGACGGGGAGGAGGAGGAGGAGTTTTCAGCAGGACAGGAATGGGTGTTTCCGGGCAAAGGCTTAACTTTCATGTGTTTGCAGGAGCCGGGCTGACCCATTATAATGTTAATTCTCTCGGACCGGAAGAGATGTTGAAGGTACGCAGAGATGAGGAGATTAAAAACCCGAAAGGCATAACGACAGTAATACCTGTAGGAATAGGTGTCTCTTATGTAATGAGTAATTTTTGGGAAATAGGGATGGAACTTGGTGGCAGATATACTTTCACAAATGCTTTGGATGGATTTGCATCACACTATGGAAATCATGATGATATATATTATGTTACAACCCTTCAAATTATTAGAAGAATAAGGTCTGATAGAAGAGGAGTTCCCCAGTTTGAACTCTTTAGAAAGTATTAATTTTTATGAAATTCCCTTTTGCATTTTTATTGATCTTCTTATCCGGAATCTCTTATTCTCAAGAAAAGTTTGAGGCAGGGGGATTTGGTGGGGTCTCGTA
>CAYSRH010000168.1:0-5311 GCA_964433245.1 uncultured Bacteroidales bacterium
TGTCTCCATTGGTATAGGTACTCATATCAATAACACGAGTCCAATTGATCTGGTTGGTCCAAACCGGATAGCCACCATTGCCATAATGGGTTTTCACCGGATTGTCAGTAGGTTGAGCCATAAGTGACAGGCTAACCATACAAGCACAAAAAAATGTTAATATTTTTTTCATAATAGCTTAATTAAAGTTAATTGTTACAGGATTCATTTTCTGTTTATATTTTAGCTTAGATAAAACACAGACTGGCACAAAAATGTAGAACCCTTTAAACATTACTTCTGCCAATCTATTCAAAGATACAATTTTTTTTTTGAATCAGAAAAATTATATTCTTTTTTTTTACAATAAAGAGGAGAGGGCAGGGGCTATTATTTTATTCTTTTTTCTGCAATTATTGTTTTTGTGCCTGAATATAGCTTGTTTCCACCTGAGAAATTGGCCAGTAGAAGTTGGTGTAAGGACTATTGATTGTTCTGTTTTGGTAAGTCTCATCCCTATCTCCCGGACCAATGGGCTTCTGCAAGGCCTGCAAATAACTCAGGCGATCTCCCTCAAAGACCAGTTCCTTGATACGCTCTGCATGTATCATATCTTCAGTAATGTTACCAGCCGTCACATAAAAATCAGAAGAGGCGTAATCAATGCCGGCAGAATCCGAATCCCATGCCCTGGCACGTACTTCATTTAAGTCGTCAGCAGCTCCCTGGCGGTCATCTTGGAAGCGAATGATTGATCTTGTCAGGTACATTTCAGCCAATCGTATCATAGGAATATTCGTTTTTCTTCCATCAGCACCTCTGTAATATTTATCTCCCAATAGAACAGGACTGCTCACTTCGCTATAACGACCTGCGTCCTTAAAATAACGTTGGGGATCAGTAAGAGGACTGGGAGAATAACCTTCCATTCTCCAGAATAATTGATTATAACGCTTATCCCATCGTGCTGTATCCGTTTCAGTATAGTCTCCATTCACAGGGTCACGCATCCATCCTATTTCTCCAAGGGCGTCATAACTCAGGGCAAACTGCACCCAGGGACATAAACTCCAGTTTGCGTCTCTACCTCCATTAGCAGCTATGTAATGCGTTTTATTCATCTGTGTTGGGCGTTTGGTCGTTAATGGCGTAGCAGAATAGTCATACATAGATTGATCACTGTAAAGAGCAAACCAAATTACTTCAGGGGAAGGATCCAAAGAACTTTTGTTAAAAGCGTCTATAGGATTATCCTCAAGGGAAAAATTACCTTCTTCAATGACATAATCAAGTTCATCAATTGCCTTGTCATGATCTCCTTTCTGAAAAAACACACGAGCCAACAAAGCCGAAGCGGCAAATTTATTGGCTCTTCCAAATTGGTAAGAAGCGTGATGTTTTCCGGCTAAATAAGATTCCGGCAATAATTTTTTTGCTTCTTTTAAATCATCAATAATTAGTTCGTAAATCTGTTTTGTTGTAGCAAGTTCCAGTTTAACAGCTTCTTCGTTATTTTTAGGGAAAGAAGTTCTATAGGTTAACACTTCTTTTGTTGACGATTCCGGATCAAAAAAGTTAGGACTATGTCTCTTAACCAGCATAAAATAACCAAAAGCTCTCATAAAATGCATTTCTCCAACGATACGATGCAAATTATTTTCTCTATCACTTGGAGAGATGTCAGGCAAAGGATCCTTGTCATTCGAATAGAAAAAATCCAAAACTGCATTGGCCGAGCCGATTATTTGATAGGATTTGGTATATGAATCTTCAATTATGGGCAAGTAAGTGCCGGTCGCCCGGTTAAGAAATGTTTCATGCTGATACGCTTCGGTATTTCCCAAAAAATGAGGCAGATCAGACATAATGAAACGATTCAGGCGATCCTGAAAGACAGGGTCACCCCATCCTCCTCCTCCTATGTCGTAGAAAGCAAAATTATAGGGTGAAACAGCTGCTTGTTCAAGCTCTGTAATGCTAAGCCAGGCTTCTTCCGGAGGATATTGTAACTCGAAAAAATCTTTTTCGCAAGCTGTGGAAAAAAACAGAAAGAACCCCAAAAACAACAATACTCTAAATTTAAGCATATTCATTTGTGTAGAAGAAATTATATGGCACGTTAATCTATTCATAAAAAAAACATTAAAAACGTAAAGAGACCCCCATCGAGTAGGTTCTCAAATTAGGTAAGTTATAGGAATCAATCCAGGATAGACCTTCGGGATCATATCCGGGATAATCAAATGCGTAGGTGAACAGGTTTGTTGCCGTAGCATAAATCCTTGCACTGCTCAAATGAAAGCGTTCCATTATATGATCCGGAATAGTATAACCAATTTGCAAGGTTCTCAGGCGTATATAATCACCCTTGTATAAAAACTGAGTAGTATAGCGACCTTCCGGGGAATAATTGCCCGGATTTGTTTCACTGTAAATCCACTCGCCTGTTTCAAGATCCATATCCCAGGGATTTTTCCCGTTATCAGAAAGCTGCATATACTCAGCATCGGTATTATCCGGAGTCCATGTATTATCGACAATTTCCTGCCTGATTACATTTGTTCCATTATGAAAATAAGACGTTCTCTTCATATTGTTATCATAAATGTAGTTACCTCCTGAGAAAGTAATAAACATGCTGACATCAAATCTTTTGTAGGATACCGAATTGTTAATACCACCATAATAAGTGGACATTGGGGTTTTTCCTTCTAAAATAAAACGATTATTTTGTGTATTGTCAAGTGTTGCAGGAATCATACGTCCGGTTCTTTGGGTTTCTCCGGTTTTTTCGAAATGGTCAGCATCAAGTTCCCATATCATTTCAACACCATGTTCAGGATCAATACCGGCAAAATCAGCCATGTAATAAGTATGTATTTTATGTCCTGTTTTATTTAACCTGACGCGGTTTCCAGCTTCTAACTCATAAATTCCTGTATTGGAATTATCATAAAAATCCGTTAACTGCAATATTGTATTGTCATTGGTTGCAATATTAAGATCTGTGGACCATCTGAAACCGGTAGCCTGATTATGTATATTGACAGAGGTTATACTGAACTCTACGCCATAATCACTTAGCACACCGGCATTGGTAAAGATTTTATTGTTTTGTGCACCGGTGGAAGGGGGCAGGTCTATTTCGATTAACAAACCATCAATATACCTGTAATAATATGCAAAAGATCCGGTAAATCTATTTTGTAAAAAGCCATAATCAAAACCCACGTCAATATTGCTGGTTGTTTCCCAGGCAAGCATAGGATTTCCTATGTATGTTATACGAGAACCGGCAGGGATGTAAGAAGGATAACCATAACGCCAGTTTTGACTGTATGAAACTTCAGACACGCTTCTGTTTGGAGGTATTTTGTCACTTCCGGTCTGTCCTATACTTCCTCTTAATTTCATAAAATTCATAACAGGTCTTACATCTCTTAGAAAATCTTCATCGGTCATAATCCAGCCTATGGATAGTCCGGCAAAATTACCCCAACGGCTTTCTTCATCAAACTTAGATGAACCATCTGTCCGGTAAGTAATTCCTAATAAATAACGATCTTTAAAAGAGTAGCTTACCCTGGAAAAATAAGATTTCAGCTTGTATTCACGAGCATAGATATTGACCTCGCTACGATCAGGAACGCCAATAATTTGATTTTCCCCTGTTAATCCCCAGGCATCAATGTCGCGAATCATATCCATTTGAGATTGAGACTCCGTTCCGGCCACCACATTAAAGCTATGTTCTTCAAACGTTTTATTATAATTGGCGTACAAATTAAACAGAGTATTTGTGTGGTTTTGATTTCTGTTTCCTCCTTTGGATACAGTATCCTGTGTCATGTATTTATCTAACCAAAAATTACTATTACTTTGAATCACATCAAAATTAAGTTCAGATCGTACAACAAGCCCTTCAATACGCGGGATCGTAACTTCTCCATATAAGCCCCCCATAGACCGGAATGTTTCCACTTTATCGCTGATTAACTGATCATCCAAATTAGCAGCCAGATTCAAGCCTGTTGCAGCACTCCAATAGCCTGTCATATTCTCATCATTAGAAACAGGAAACCAAGGCAAAACGCCCCTGTTTGCAGCGCCAAAACCACCGGATCGCCCACCTCCGGCACCATAAGCCCCGGGATTTTTATCCGACTTAATTCGATCATTGATAGTGTAGGCAGTATTTAATTTAATTCCTGTTTTAAAATACCGATAAGGATTGAGATCTAAATTAACACGACCTGTTATTCGATCAAAATTATTATTTTGATTTAAACTCTTATCATTTCTGTAGTTCACAGAAAAAAACAGCGAACTCTTATCATAGTTTCCCATCCCTGAAAAATTTACATCATGATAAGTACCGTGATTACGTAGCACCTCATCAAACCAATCTGTATTGTTGGACATTGCATCTTTTCTGGATATACTATCAAAAGACTCGTTATATACGGTTATTTTTGTTGGCAGAAAAACAGAACTGTCACTGTCCTCAGAGAAATTACCAATGGCTTCATCAGCTAAGGCCATCCAGGTTTCTGTATTAACATACATATTTCGGGGATTCTTGGCCAAATTAGAGAATCCGAAAGAATAATCAAAAGTTAATCCTGTAAAACCTTTTTCACCTTTTGCACCGGATTTGGTTGTTACCAAAATCACACCATGCGAAGCCCTGGATCCGTAAATAGCAGTAGCTGCAGCATCCTTCAATACTTCTATTGACTCAATATCATTCGGGTTGATTAGAGACATAGGACTTTGAGCCGTACTACCATCATTGCCATGATCCAGTTGGGACGAAGAAACCGGTATTCCATCAATGACCCACAAAGGAGAAACACTTTGGGTGATGGAATTTTTTCCCCGAATCATCACATTTACAGGAGCTCCGGGCACCCCCGTATTGGTAGATACCTGTACTCCTGCAGCCTTTCCCTGCAAAGCACCATCAAAGGAAGATGTCGGTATTTTATTCAAATCATCACTTTTAATCGAAGAAACCGATCCGATTACGTTCCTTCTTTTTGCCGTACCATAACCGACAACAACAAAATCATCCAATACCAGCGACTCACCTTTAAGTTGAACGTCCAAATTACTTCTTCCGTTCACTTGCACTTCAGTTGTTTCTCCCATATAAGAGAACAGGAGCGTTGCTTCAGAATCTTGAATAGTAAAGGTATAAAAACCATCCATATCAGACACCGTACCATTATGTGTACCTTTTTCTATAATATTAACGTAAGGTAATTTTTCACCTGTTTTCTCAGATGAGATGATACCACTTACAGTAAAACGATCTTGAGATTTTACTGTG
>CAYSRH010000169.1:0-5269 GCA_964433245.1 uncultured Bacteroidales bacterium
GAGCCTATCATCAGACAATATTTAATAAATTTTCTCCTGCAGGAGGTCTTGAGTCACTTAACAGAACCCGATGGACTTATTATTTATATTATCCGTTTGGTCTTTTTAAAACATTGAACTGGCATAAAGACTTGTTTTTCGATCGCGTGGTGTTGAAAACATTAATTAAAAAGAAAAGCAAAGAAATAGCGTCTGTCCCCGACCAAAGTTTAAACAACTTGTATCAGAAAAAAAAAACAGGTTGGAATAAAATTGAATTATTATTAAGAAGCAATGGCATGAATTATATTGAATGGGGAAAGAATAAAAAACTTCTCAGGTACTGTAATCAAACACTTAAGAGAGACAATCCATTATTTTGGAATAGCTTTGATAATCAATTTTGGTTGAAACAGGATTTTCTTAAATTGCATCCTAATATTTTACTCGATATAGTGAAAACAAAGAAAATGCTGGATATTATTTATTATAAAGAGTATCATGTTTTAGATAATGATAAATTTACAATATCTTCATAAAAACGTTTCCGGATGTTTAATAAAATAATAATTTAAGTGACTAAAGAAAAGATTATCGGGATTGTGGGAGGAATTGGCCCTTATGCAGGTGTTGATCTGATGACTAAAATAATGGATAATACAATAGTGCAATCTGATTATGATCATTTACCTGTTTTGTTACAATCTTTTCCAAACGAAATTGCTGATAGAACAGATTTTATTATAGGAAAAATTGAGATTAATCCGGCGATTGGAATTGTTAAATCTATAAAACGATTGAACAGAGAAGGTGCGTCTGTTATAGGAATAGCTTGCAATGCTGCTCATTCTGAACTTATTATGAGTAAAGTGGAGCAGGAAACGGAAAATGAGGAGATTGAAATCATTAACATGATTGATGAAACCAGGAAATTTGTTATAGAGCAATTTCCCGAAATAAAAAGAATAGGTGTCTTATCAATAACCGGCGCATATTTGTCAAAAGTTTATGAAAATTCGTTTTCTCATACTCATATTTCAATTATCCCATTAAAACCTGAACTACAAAAACAAGTGCATGATGTAATATGGAATTCTGAGTATGGAATTAAAGCCCGATCAAATCCTGTAACAAAAATAGCAAAAGAAAAATTATTAGATATTATCAGAATATTTGAGGATAAAGGCGCTGAAGCTATTATCTTAGGTTGCACCGAGATACCCCTTGCTTTAAAAGAAAAAAGAATAAGGGGTTTAATCTGTATAAATCCAACAGAAATATTAGCAAGAAGTATCATAAAAAAAGTGAATCCAACTAAGTTAAAACCATTACATCGTTGAAAACTAAACATAAATGTTTTTTTGTGCGTTATCCCATATTGAAACTTGTGTTGGGTTTCAATAAAATGATGTAACATTGTAAAAAATATCATTGATTAAATGGGCAACATCGCAAAGCAATCATACAAAGGAACCATTTATACCTATCTGGGAATTATTCTTGGATTTGTTACGACAGGGCTTCTTTTCCCGCATATTTTAACGCCGGAACAAATTGGGCTGATTAGTATTTTGCTGGCTTATGCGGTCATCTTTGGTCAGGCTTCCAATATGGGGTTCCAGGTTGTCCTGACTCGTTTTTTTCCTTATTTCAGAGACAAAGAAAAACGGCACAATGGAATCTTCTTTGTTGCATTGATGGTGACCGCAACAGGACTTGTGCTTGCTTGCTCTACGCTTTTTTTTATGAAAGAGGTATTGGTGAAAAAGAGTCCTCTTTTTGCACAGTACTATTCCCATTTATACTGGCTTGTACTGGGCTTTGGATTGTTTATTCTTCTTGATCAATATGCCAAAGTGCTTTTCAATGCTACGCTTGGAATCTTATTAAGGGAAGTAATCCTGCGATTTTTAATCCTGATTATATTACTTGTTTTCTATTTTCAATTGATCTCTTTTTGCTCTTTTATTTCATTGTACACTGTTATTTACTTGTTGTTGCCTGGTATATTGTTGGTTTTTTTGATAAAAGAAAGACAGTTTTTTATTAATCCGAGTTTCGCAAAACTTACGCCGGAGTTTTTTCGCGAGGCTATTCCAATGTCTCTGTTTGGTGTTTTAAGCACTTTTTCGGGAATGATTACCCTTAATATTGATAAAATTATGATTGAGCGATATGCGGGTTTTGAGTTGACGGGGATATATACAATTGCTTTCTTTTTTGGTGGACTTATAAGGGTTCCCAGTCGTCCCTTACTTAAAATTTCTTCTATTCATGTTGCTGCCTGCTGGAAGAAAAATGACACAAAAGAGATTGCAAATATCTATACCAAAAGTTCCATGATCCAATTTGTCATTGGTATGCTTACGTTTATGGGTTTATGGATCAATATTGACAATATATTCAGGATTCTTCCTGATGCGTATGGCATTGGACGCTATGTTATTTTGTTGATAGGGTTTTCTATGATTTTTGAAGTGCTGACCAATACCGCTTCTCAAATAGTGACCAACTCAAAATACTATAAAATGCAGGCCTTGATGTTGGGGTCTTTTGTTGTGCTGATTGTGATTACAAATATGATCTTTATTCCCCTGTATGGTATTGTTGGAGCGGCTATAGCTTCTTTGTTATCAAGGGTTTTATATAGCTTATTACGCTACATTTATGTATGGTATAAGTTTGGTATGCAGCCCCTGAATTACAGATACGGAATAGTACTTGTTGTTAGCCTTGCTAGTTACTTTATTGCTTCGCTCTTGCCATATCTTAATATGCTCGCCATAGATGTTTTGGTAAGAAGTGCCTTGGTTGTAATTGTCTATGTGCCTTTGCTGTATTACCTGAAGGTGTCGGAAGATTTGAACCGGCAGTTGGAAGAGGTATTGGATAAGGTAATCGCTTTTGTAAGACATTAAAATTTATCTCCTTATATGCTACCAAAACTATACCTTGGTTGTGCAAAAGATCAATCCACCCATTTAATGAGTTCATACGCTTCGGCGTATGTAGCGTTACATTGTATGCCACGGAGTGAGGCCAGACTACGAAAGATTTCCGCATTCATGTAAGGTCTGAATTGTTGTGATTTATATTGGCTGATGGCCTGTATCTTTTTATTTAGATGTTTCTCATCCAGTGTGATATAGTAATTGCAAGCCATTTTTGTATTGTTCCAGGGCAGTTCGTAGCCGAGTAATGATTTGTTTTTAAAGGCACGAAAGCCTTCCATGTATATCGTATGATGATCCTGATGTATGTCTTCGGAATTGGGCAATAAGACGAGCCCGGGATTGATTTCCTGCTTAAATTTGACTAAGATTTCCAGTATTTCCTGCCTGTGTGCAGGGAAGTTGCGGACCGAAAAATCAAATTTGAGGATATTCCCGGATTTGACACCTAATGTTGCAGATGCTTTGTATAACTCCTGATAGAGTGTGTTGGGAGCAAATTCTTTGGGTAGCGATATATTACAGGGAGAAAAAACAGCATAGTAAACGTCTTTCCCTTGTTCAAGAAATTTCGAAATAGCACCTCCACAGGCAAATTCCGCATCATCGGGGTGGGGGCACAGCACCAGTATTTTATTATTCATGAGAAATGGTTTTATCAAATGTATGGTCAACCTGATTAACAATAACAAATTGAATATGCTAAGTTACAGCTTTTTAAAACATAATCAACATTCGGATTAACTTAATATTAGCTAATGCCCCTTCGAGGGCATATTTTTTTATTCATTGCTTATTCGACAGGGATTTGCCCTGCCTTTATGCTGATGCACCGTTGGTGCATACAAACTTTTTTATTTCCGCCACCATATCTTTTGTAAGAGAGCCTGTGACAATATCCTGAATGGCAAAATTGGGATCAAAGGGTACCATATCATAAAGTTTTTTTTCTATATCAATAATAACAAAAGCACTGCGGTTTGAATCAATGGAGATCACCAGATCATTATAAACTATTGTGTTTTGTATCCATTCCATTTGCTGAAGTTCTTCGGGTTTTCCCGGCAATGAGGTGAGATCAAGTTTTTGGGCTTTTTTTTGGGTGTTTTCTGTTATGATGATCTCCCCACTTGCTGTGCTGGTGGCCATATAGCCATTTCCATAATTACGTCCGCCGTGTGGATTTTTCAGCTGATCAACACATTTTTTGCTTGTTCCGGATTGGCGGTCAATCTGATATACAGCTCCTTCGTGAAAGAATGTGGCAATAATGCTTTTGTCATCGTGTTGGTTATAACAGACAGAGTTAATGAAGGCTGCTCTTCTTGATGTGGGAAGCGCTTGTTTCACAGGGTTTTCTATGAAAATGTGAGCTTTGCCCTGTCGCTCGTAACTATGGGCTTCTTCTTTGTTTCGGGTTAGGTAAACAGTTGCTCCGCTATGCGGATCTATACTTTTGTTAAATCCGTTTTCCCAGGCGTACCATTCCCATATTTTTTTTTGCGAGGGAATATGCCATTCAAAGATTACATCCAGTCCGGAGGAGCTGATCAACACATTGTCCTCATAAAGATCCAATGTGTGTATGTAGCTGAACCAGGGGTCCTCAATAATTCGGGGTGCTTTGTTCCGGGGAAAGATATAAATTGTGTTTTCTGAGGAAAAACAGAAATAATCCTGATTGAATGCAATACCTCTCGGTTCGGGTTGTTTTGCAAGCAATTCGTAATTGTTTAATTTCCCCATAGATAGTTTTCCCTTTGCGATTCCTCCGGGTGCTACATCCCGTCTTTCCACACTGCCTGTCCTGTTTTGTTTGTTCGCACGGGATGCCAGGTAACGTTTCCTTATGGCCAGCAGGTCAAAGCTCTTTATGGTGAAAAGAATGGGAATATCACCATAAAAAGAATGATCTCTTTGAAATGTTGCTATGTCAATCGTATCCTTCATAATTTATGGTCTCTAAATTGAATGTAAGAGAGTTGATAATTTTTCTGTCAGTCCCTTACGGCTGTATTTCCAAAGGTCAACTTTGGGTGCTATGGTAAGTTTGCCTGTGCTTTTCCATTTCTGATAGTGGTGCAGAATCGAGCTTTTGATTTTTTCTTTGTCATTGTAATCAATCATAGCATCCCGCTGATTTTCCTCAAGCAACTTAGATGCATCACCGTCTGTCGGTCCTATTGATAGGATTGGCGATTGACTGGCAAGGTATTCAAATAATTTTCCGGTAATAATCATCTTATTATTATCTGCCATAGGGACAATAAATAACAGAAGGTTTGAATCCACCATGTGTCGAACAGCTTCTCTATGTGGCACATGACCAATAAGTTGTA
>CAYSRH010000170.1:0-5242 GCA_964433245.1 uncultured Bacteroidales bacterium
ATTGGGCCAATCCTACTTCGGGACCCAGACAACATGGCAGAAACCTTTATAATGATGTTAGTGGAGGTTCATTACCATCCTGTAATGCCCAAAAGGTCTTGAACTGGCTACATCCCGATTTTTGGGGTTATCCTTATAACATGTGGTCACCGATCAATCCGAATTTTTATTCCGATTTGGTCAGGTATCCGGCAATGTTAGCTTGTGGCTGTGCCGAGGATCCTTTGTTTGATTCGATTAAAAATGTGCTTGAAGATGTATTACGCAGACATATAGAAATGTCGTGGATTGTACCCGGCGGCGCAGGAGAATGCCCCGGCTATCATATTCATGGTTATGATATTATAAAAGACATAGCTCCTCTCGTGAAACAGCATATTGATATTGATGTAACGGGAATGGATGCTTATGTAGCTGCCCAGAATTTTTTGGATGAAGTAGGCAGAACTCCACAAGGGGATACCCACTCTCCTGACGAATGGGAAGGTAATCTATCTGCTACAAAAGAATATCCACATTATGGAATTGTTTTTGTCGGCAATCAGGAGAAATTGTATTGGAAAGCAGGTCCAATGAGAGGGCATTACCATGGAGATCATCTTTCTTTCCACTGGTGGGATATGGCTATCGACCATCAGGTTAGTTATGCTCCATTAGCTGCTCAGGAGCATATGCACAACAGGGTATCTTTCTCGCCCGGCGACTGGGATTATGCCAATATGGGTGGGTTTGAGCGGATCATTGCTTTCAATGGTTCTTCTACCGTTGCACATGTCGGCATATCGCAGGTTGAAAATAATATGTTAAGAAAGATGCCAGAGTTTCCACCGGTTAATAATCAGGGACAATATGAAGAGCGAACTATGGATGAAAAGCTTACCTACCGTAGAACGATGGTAATGGTAAAAGGAGACGTTGATTATTTTGTGATTAGGGATCAAAATTGGGGAGCCGATCTTGAAGCAAAATTTTGTATTCACACTGTTGGAAATAAAGCTGAATGGAATGATTCTAATCAGGTGGATTTCGGAAACATGTCGCTGTATTTTGCAAAACCGTCAGGGTTAACTTTTGAACGATTCGATTATAATCACCCCAAAGATTCTACTATTGGAGCGTTTTTTAAAACCTCCGGACAGAATGTCGAATTCATTACTGTTATGTGGCCAAACAGCAGTATTCCTTCCTGTTCTGCCATTCCGGGCGGAGTACAGGTAGGTTCGGATGAAATAATTTTTGCCGATCCTACATCCAATCCATCCGATCCGGTTGTGACAGTGAATGACTCGGTCATTCTTTATACTTCCGATGTTGACCTTAACCGCTCGCAGGGCTACGGGTATCTTGATCTCGGACGCGACAAGTGGGAAGGAACAATGTATATCCCCGAAGTGGGCTATCCCATGGGACCGCTTCCAAACTGGCTGCTGGAACAAAGAGTGCCGGGATTTGAACCCGAACAGGAAGAGTATGTAATAAACATTACAGGGATAGTATCTTTGGGGTTTGGTATTGATATTACTCCTTCTGGTGGCAATGGATCTTATGATTATATCTGGAGTAACGGCGAAACAACCCAGGATCTGACAAGTCTTTCTGCCGGAACCTATACCGTAACAGTTGAAGATGAAAATAATTGTTACAATATAGCTTCTTTTGATGTGGATTCAACCCTTGTGAGGATATCGCCTCAAAAGCAGAATGATGATAACATAACCATATACCCTATACCTTCAAAAAATATTATCTATATTAAAGGAGTAGATAATGGCAATGTTTCAATTATATCTGTGCAAGGTAAAGTGCTTCTAAATAAAGAAATAGAATTTAAAAACAGCCACCTGAATATTTCAGGACTACCCAAAGGAACTTATATTATTCGTGTGGAAAATGAAGGTAAAGTATATAGTAAAAAGATAATGAAAGAGTAGTCTGAATTTTTATTTGTTTAAAATTTGTGACCATGCTTTCGATTGGGCACACATTTTAATCCCTTGTATAATGACAGCAGGCAGGCAAATTATCATACACCTGCTGTGGTACTTTATGATTGCATTTAACATATGTTTTTGTTTCTTATTCCTATAAAGATCCCTAATTTTGATTAACTTTGTAAGTCAAAATTTAAAAATTATTTTATCACAAATAAATTAAAACAAATTATTATGGCTTGGTTTTTTGAAAAAAAAGAAGAGATCAACAAAGAAGAAATGAAAGCACTGGTAAAAAAAAGTGCAACAGAATGCCTGAACAGGGTGTGTAAGAATCCAAAAAAAGTTTTATTACTTCCTCCGGATATAACAAGGGCGCATAGTGGGGCAGGGTGGATAACGGAATTATTCTACGATTTCTTTGCTGAAATGGCAGATGTTTACCTGATACCGACACTCGGGCAGCACGTGCCGCATACGGTAGAACAAAATCAATGGATGTTTGGGAATGTTCCTGAAGAAAAGATTATCAAACATGACTGGCGTAAAGATGGCAAGTTTTTGGGCACTGTGCCTGCTGACTACGTAGAGAAAATTACGGGAGGAAAGGCCAACTGGGAGATCCCTGTTTCTTTGAACAGCTTTCTCATGGAAGAACCCTGGGATCTGATCATCAATGTAGGACATGTTGTCCCGCATGAAGTACTGGGATTCGCGAATCACAATAAAAACTATTTTATCGGTCTTGGTGGTAAAGAAACGATCTGTGCTTCACATATGGCTGCCGCATGTTATGGAATAGAAAATAACCTGGGTTCATTGGTTACCCCGTTAAGACATTGCTATAATAAAGCGGAGAATGAACTTCTTGGTCATTTGCCTGATGTATATATTCAGGTGGTAATGGCTTACAATGATGCAGGGAATCTGGTACATACCGGTTTTTATTGTGGTGATGACATGGATACATATCTACAGGCTGCCAAGCAATCAATGACCGAAAATATTACCGTTGTTCCTCCTCTGAAAAAGGTTGTTGCCATTATGCAGGGCGATGAATTTTTTAGTACGTGGGTAGCCAATAAAGCTGTGTATCGTACACGTAAAGCAATGGCTGATGGAGGAGAACTTATCATCATAGCACCCGGATTAAAACGCTTTGGAGAACAGGATGATGTGGATAAGATCATCAGAAAATACGGGTATTCCGGAACAGAAAAGATCATGAAACTCTGGAAAGAGAATGATGACCTGCAGGATTTGACCCATGCCACTGCCCACCTGATACATGGTTCGTCAGAAGGCAGGTTTAAGATCACATACGCTCCGGGGCATCTGACAAAAGAGGAGATCGAATCAGTTAATTTCAATTATCTTGATTATAACGAAGCGATGCGCATGTATCCGCCCGACAAGCTTAAAAACGGGTTCAACAAACTCCCTAATGGAGAAGAAATATTCTTCATCAGCACACCATCGGCAGGACTTTGGACAACAAAGGAAAAACTGAATGCTTAAAGAAGTTACAACGAAAGTTGATACAGAGAAAAAGTACGAGTCTCTAAAAGATCAACTCAGGCAGCTTGATGGTGCCGTAGTGGCACTCTCGGGCGGAGTGGACAGTTCTTTTTTGGCTAAGGTTTGCAGCGAAGTAATGGGCGATAAGGTCATGGCTGCTACCATTGTATCGCCCATGCTTGCATCCCGCGAACTGGAAGATGCAAAATCCGTTGCAGCCCAAATCGGTATAGAACATGTCTTGCTTGAAGAAGATTCTATTGACCCTGTCGTTGGGCAGAACTCTGCTGATCGTTGCTACCATTGTAAAAAGATAGAATTCGGAACAATTTTAACAATGGCAAAGGAGAAGGGGTACGATGCGGTACTGGATGGATCCAATGCAGATGACACAAAAGATTACCGTCCCGGAGCAAAAGCAGTCAGAGAACTAAGTGTTATCAGCCCCTTGCAGGTGGCGGAACTTACCAAGTCAGAAATTCGCAATCTCTCAAAACGGCTGGGACTCAGCACATGGAACAAGCCGGCATATGCCTGCCTTGCTTCCCGCATTCCATACGGTGATGAGATAACACGGGAAAAACTGAGCCGCGTTGAAAAGGCAGAAGCTTATTTGCATACACTCGGATATCATGGAGTAAGAGTACGTGTCCACGATACCATGGCACGTATCGAACTGAATCCGGATGATAGAATTCATTTCTGTAATCCTGCCACAATGGACAAGGTATCAAGACAGTTTAAGACCTATGGTTTTCTCTACGTTTGCTTAGAGTTGGAGGGATACGCCATGGGAAGTTTGAACAGACAGTTAGAACAATAATGGATAAGAAAGACAAAGGCTACATAGATATGGGATTTGCCCGGATTGATTACCTGCGACAGGAACGTACCGGACAACCGGAGGTGATATTTTGTCAGGGAAAGACCCCCGGACAGGTACTTGCCATCATGGAAGCAATGGCAGGAGAGGGGAACAATGTGTTGGGCACAAAGGCATCAGAAGAAGTATATGAATTTGTAGCAAAGCACCTCGAAGGCGTCGAGTACAATCCTTTGGCAAAAACCATCAAATACATGCAGCGGGAGCCTGAGATGAGCAGTAGCTACATCGCCATTGTGGCAGCAGGAACATCTGATCTGCCAGTGCTTGAGGAAGCTGCTGAAACAGCCATTTTTTTAGGCAACAAAGTTGAAAAGATAGTTGATGTGGGGGTGGCAGGCATTCATCGCCTCTTTGATAAGCTTGACGTGATCAGAGAGGCAAAGGTGGTGATTGTGGTTGCCGGTATGGAGGGAGCCCTGGCCTCTGTTGTGGGAGGTCTTGTGAGCAGTCCTCTCATAGCCGTACCCACCAGTATCGGTTATGGTGCGAATTTAAATGGTATTGCAGCCCTGCTTACCATGCTGAACAGCTGCTCACAACTATCTGTTGTGAATATAGACAATGGCTATGGTGCAGCCTGCCAGGCAAGCAGGATCAATAAGATTTGATGCTTTATTAAACAAACTATCGCTCATCCGCCGCAGATAATAGTTAATCTTTCCGCACACAGCGGACTCGGGGGGAGTTGCCCTTAAATTTGAATTGTCAACTGGGGAAACATACAAAGTGCCATTGAAATCTATTGTTTTTGAAATTGTGTCACCACTCTCGTCTGTCTCTTCGTTGGTCGTTTCTTTTTTTTCTTTCTCAATTTCTACGTCTTCTTTCTCACAGGAAAAGAAGATAAAACTTGTTAGTGCTAATAGTAATAATAGTTTTTCATGGTAAATATTTTTTTGTTTTTTAC
>CAYSRH010000171.1:0-5233 GCA_964433245.1 uncultured Bacteroidales bacterium
CGGTTGTCTTAGGCAGATAATAATCAATCCGGGTGTTTTCTGTAAATGGATTGGGGACATTTTGATGAAGCCTGGCTTGAGAGGATTCATCTGGGTTCACAGTACCGGTCGGCTTGTGCTTTTGCTCTACCAGACGGCCGCAGCATTGGGCTTTAATCGTGTCAATCTCCGCCTCAAGTCGGGCAATACGAGCTTCCAGGTTTTGAATTTGAATGCTGTCATGGCTTCTTTTTTCTTCAAATTGGTTTTGTTGCTCTTTAAAAGCTTGCACCATAACAGGTATTAAGCCGTTGTAACGGATCCTCATCCAATCTCCCTCCTTTTTATAAACCAAATCCGGAAAAACATCCTCCAATTCCTGGGCTATGAAACCAAGGTGATCTTTGTCTATCAAGGCTGTATCAACTTTGTGAGTAACCATTCCTGTATCACTTCCTGTTGCTTCTCCAAGCTGGGGCCAATATTCTTTATATTGATACCTCACCGGATTTAATTGCAACAATTTCTCAGAAGCATTTTCATTTTTATCAAGAGAATATATATTCTTTTTCAGCCTTCTGTCACTGCGTTCTGTTAATGTTTGAGCACTCAATTCATCGGTTACATAGACATTTCCCTGAAAATAACCTGCATATTTTCCATTAATACTAGGCTCATAGCTGCTTACGCTGCCACATATACCTGCTCCATTATTGTCCCAGAGCAATCTTCCGAATACACCATAATTATATCCAGAATCATAATTCCCTGCAATACCCATTACACCATAGGCTTTACCATATGTACTTGAATTATACAAATAAGCGGCACCTAAAACACCTTTTAGAGAACCTTTGTTACCACTATCTGCTCTTATAAAACCATGGATAGCTTGAGCCCCATGAATGCTATTAGTAGTCCCATTCTTTCTTACTCTAATTCCTTTGGAATTATCAGTATCGGAGACGTTGTGAATATTCAGACTGGTAGAATCCCTTGGATCACCTTGGTCCATGCCTACCTTTCCATCAGAGTTTACTTTAATTTGCGCATTTGTCACGGCAGAAAAAATCAATGCCAAAACCAAAAAACATAAAACTTTTTTCATTTTTTTTCATTTTTTATTCAACATAGAAATTGTTATATAACAAATGTCATCAATATCCCTGAAAAAATCAAATGATCCGGGGAAAGAAAATCAATATGGCAAATATTTCTGGTAAGCTGTAGTAATTTGCCTGTAAGCTGTATAAATTTGCCTTTGAATTGTAATTGGCTTATAGACAGCCGTATAATTCTTTCAGCCGTTCCTTGAAGGCCTGTATCCTACTTCGGGAAACGGTGAATTCAATATCCTCGCACAATTCCACTTTTATGGTAGATTGGATAGATTGAAATTTCTTCAAATGCCTTAGGTTGACAATCGTCTGTCTGTTAATACGAAATAAATACCTGGCGCCTATTTTGGATTCTATATCCTTAAGGCAACGGATGGTAGTCAGTGGGCGCCTGTCTGTAAAATACGCTATACTATAATCATATTTCCCTTTAATGAAAATGACGTGTTCAAGATCAACAACTTTATGTATATTGTTGGCTGTTGACAGTATAATCTTATCCACTGTTCTCTTGGGTTGGTTGTGTTGAAAAGTAAATATACAAAAAAAATAGCCCATTTAAAATATAAACTAAAAAAATGCAAAATTTTTACGGATATTTGCTAAGAACCTTGCATTTAAAAAACAACAGACATATTCAACCTGGTGATTTTAAGGTTTTGATTTTTTCAGCATAATAACACAAAAAAAACCCTGGATGCATCTTCTGTGCATCCAGGGTTTTTACCGGAAATATTATGAGGTCATTCACTCAGGATGATAAACTTTTGTTCTTTTACGGGTTTGTCAGCGTTAAGCTCGTAAAACTCAACCGTTGCCATGTTGTATAAATAAATGGGTTTGGGAGAAATCCTAATCTTCACATCACAATCCATACCGGCCTGTTCGGATTGAAAAACATAGCTTGTATCGGATTGGGTGGATTGGGATATGTTCCAATTCATAGCGCTGGAAGCATCATAATTTATGCCTTTGCAATGAAACAGGATTTTTAAACTGGCTCCTTCGGATAATTGAGCGGCCAAACTATAATCCTGATCCGTATAAAGGGTATCACGCCATCCACCGGTCTGATAAAGCAGATTTGCCCCATGTTGGCCGGCTTTTGGATAAGTTATCCCAAATTCCGCGTTTTCTATATAGTGGGTGACATATTTTTCAAACGCCGGACATGAAAATTCTTCCCCCATATCCGCATAATATGTTGACAGGTTATCTTTAATGGCAGATAAATTTAGCGCTTTGGCCTCCTCCATGATATCGATTTTCAGTGATGGGTCGTCTAATGTTCCATCGGTTTTAATATCTGTGCTGATATCAGCCAAAAGCAAAGACAGTGATGAATGGGATCTTCCTCCCTGTAAAATAGAAGAAATGGCAAGTAAGACTGCATTTTCGGTTCCTCCTCCGGTGATGTTAAGTTTTTCTGCCTCTTCATCAATCTCTTCATCTATCTTAAAGATCTCCAATATTTCATTTAGAGCCTGGTCTTTAGCCTTTTGAAATGTATGGCCATGATCGAGCAAATATTCAACCCTTGGTTTTTCAAGGTGAGATAAGACATTGACATTTAAGCTATTCTTATCCGTCAAATCGGAGATGCCATATAAGGTTAGCTGGGAATGGGAGTTATAACCACTTACCTCATCAAAATAAAAACCACTTGCCTGTATTGAAACATAGGGACTTACAAAATCAATGTTATCGATTTCATAATAGCCCTGGTCATTTTCAATATGCGAGGTTACATTTTTACCTGTTTGCGTATAATCCCAGTTCAATTCAGATATCAGAATTGATGAGCCGTTATTAAATGGTCCTTTTTGTACAAAACCACTTAGTTGCTCCTTTAGGAAACCTCCATTGCTGGTTTCTTCTTCCTGGCAGGCGACAATTACAAATACCCCAGCCAGAATCATTAAAATGTGACGCAGATTTTTCATTTGTTTATGAATAATGCAAACCCAGATTCAAGTTGTTTTATTGTACAACTATATAACCTACTACCTCACTGGCATGACTGGTCTCACTGTCAGAAGACTGTTCTTCTTCGCAGAATACTTCTGTACTGGAACTTGTCAGAAAATTACGTCTTAAACTACAAGGATCGCTTCCGTTATAGGTTTGGATTTGACCAATAAAGATCCGTGGAAAGCCAGAAAAATGGTTTTCAAAAGTTATGGTATGCCAGTTATCAGTTACCGTATTTGCCGTACGGCCTACTTCTATTCGTTGGCCATAAGCAGAACCGTATCCGGGTTCAATGGCAATATAGGCTACTTTTTCATCCGCATGACCTCCTAAACTTTCCTGTTCCTGCAATCTGACATCAAACTGGGTCGTAGAAATGTTATCAAGCCGGGTAACTACTGCATCACTTTCGTTCATTGTTACAACCTGTGTCAAAATAACAGGAGTTTTTGAAAAATTTTGCGAAAATGTATGGGTTTTAAAATTGTGATCAACATCATCAATAATTCCTGCTTCTGCTTTTAAGCCCCCAAAGGAATACGAACCCTGCTTCATAACAACATAGCCTATTCCTTCTGTATTATGGTAGCCTACATCATAGTCCCAATGAGCTATTTTAAATTCAAATGTATCCACACCCAGGTTTTGAATTCTAACATGAGCAGGATGGCGGGTATCTTCATAGGATATGGGACCCATACATACTACCATATTGGTAAAGTAATCATCCAGGTCAATTGTACGCCAAGGATAAAGTGGATTAGATTTATCTGCTAGAATAACTTTCTTTTCATAAAACTTATGACTGATATAAGGATTTTGCATTTCAATACTAAATTCTCCTCCCTGTTCTATCTCAAAATCATTTTTTATGGTTACATTCCTACCAGCATCCAACACAACATTAGCCCCGTCTTTTATGGTTACCGGACCATCGGAGACATTATCGGTCACATCGCTCCCCACATCAAGGTCTTGCTGGGAAAATATCCTCAAATCCGACTGATCCAGCGATTTGTTCTGCACAAACATGTAGGATTCTCCTGCTTCATAGCTGTCATAAGTATAGGGTACATGGTTGGCCTTGGTTATGGTTACCGTATAGGGTTCGGGTACGCTGTAGAAAGTATGGCTTGAAGTATTGGACTCTACCTCCCAGTAGCTATCGCCAACATCATCTTTGCTCATAACACAGATAGTACAACCCGAAACACCTGCATTAACCGTAACCGTTGAACCGTCATCTTCTATTGTAACATCCGCAAAGCGAGAAGGATCCTCTACATATATGGGTAGTTCAGGATCACCAATAGCATTTAACGTAAATTGCATCCATCGATATTGAGTATAAGACGTATCTGGAAGGGATTGCACTTTTGATGCAGTAGTTACCGCGGCAAATTTGTATTTATCAGAAGATGGCTGTCCTGTATAGAGATTCTCATAAAAATTTCCATTGAATTGAAAAGCAGATCCTCCATATTCTACTGAAGCCGTCATAATAAGTGTGTTTCTAGAACTTCCCCAATATAGTATTGCACCACCATCTGGATTTCTAATCAACGCCTCACTTAGGCAAGGGTCTGACTCAAAATTTTCTGCTCCGTCAAAAGCATTTGTATTACATGCAGTAGTAAGAAATATGGATTTATTATGATTTATTAAATTCGATGCACTCGTATTATAATAAGGTTCGCCTTGCACTTCTGTTTCCCAAGCTGTTTGATACCCATGGGTAGCCATATGAACAAAGTGATATGCATTATTCAATTGTTCTTGGATATTGTCAACAGTTACATCATAAGCATCATCTCCTGAAAAGTCAGTGCCTGTATCGTAAAACTTTGTTTTAGTTCCTGTCCAAATAGAATCTAAATTATAAAAGCTATACATCCATTCACTTCTATAGTCCGCATCACTTCGGTCATCCCATGTATTAAAATATTTTGCTCCACTTAACAACATAGTTCCCATATGATTATCCATTGTGGGATTTTTCACATAGGAGAGGGTTTTACCCACAAATGCCTTTACGTGCTTGGCACTTCTTATTGGTGCCCTGGATATATAAATTTCCGGATCCATATCAATATTGTCATTGGTTTCTCCTACTAGGTTATCTTCATCAGCATTCCAATTAAAAGATCCATCGAAGCATGCATAGA
>CAYSRH010000172.1:0-5195 GCA_964433245.1 uncultured Bacteroidales bacterium
ACTTAAGAACATTTAAACTGATTAATATAAAATATATTGAAACACATCTTGAGCAGGAAAAAGATACAGGATATATTGATTGTCACGTCTTATTGAATACAGCAGTACCTCAGTCTTACTCCATTGACATAGAGGGAACAAATTATCAGGGAAATCTAGGCTTTGGATCCAATCTCGTTTATAATCACAAAAACTTATTTCGGGGGGCAGAATCATTTAGCATTAAATTGAGAGGGGCTGTAGAAGCCTTAAGTGATCCGGATGAGGCAGGTATTGAAAATACAGTTGAACTGGGAGGAGACATAAGGCTATCCACACCCAAACTGATATTACCATTCAAAATGGAACGCTTTGTTATCAAATATAATCCAAGCACATCGTTTATATTGGGGTATAATTATCAGCAAAGACCTGATTATACAAGAACCATAGCAAATGCACAGATAGGATATCACTGGAGAAAACAAAATACATGGAATTACTTTTTTCATCCATTTGAGTTTGACCTGATCAGATTACCGGATTCAGAACAAACCAACAGGTTCAGGGAAGAAGTAAAAGGAACATATCTGGCGAATAGTTTTAATGATCATTTGGTGTTGGGATCCCGGTATTTTTTTACATATAACAGACAAGGGGAAACTTCGCAAAACAGTCTTTATTTAAGGTATAGTATTGAGACCGGAGGTAATGTGATGAATTTATGGCATCGTTTTTCAGAAGAGGAAAAAATTGAGGGAAGTTATCGTTTATTTGATGTGGAATATACACAATACGTTAAAACTGATATTGATTTCAGAAATTACTATTCCCTTAATGATGCAGACATTCTGGCAAGTCGTCTTTTTATAGGAGTTGCTTATCCTTATCAGAATGCCAAGGCACTGCCTTTTGAGAAAAAATATTTTGCCGGAGGAGCAAATAGTCTCAGAGCCTGGCAGATAAGGACACTTGGACCCGGAAGCAGCCTGACAGATACAATTACACGATTTCCGAACAGCTTTGGGGATCTTCGTCTCGAAGCAAATATTGAATATCGTTTCCAGCTTTTCTGGCTGCTTGAAGCAGCTCTTTTCTGTGATGTTGGAAACATCTGGTCTTTGACTGAAGGCGAAGATGAACAGGCACAATTTAATTATGATGATTTTTACAAGGAACTGGCAGTTGGGGTGGGTGTTGGGATAAGATTTGATTTTTCGTTTTTTGTATTACGTTTTGATTATGGGGTAAAGGCAAGAGACCCTGCATTACAAGAAGATCAACGTTGGATATTAAGAGAAAAAGGGGTGGGCATCAAGAATGCAAATTTTATATTTAACATTGGATATCCTTTTTAACTGCTTGATCATTATTATTAATTTGATAAAGGAAAAATTAACATTATCGCCAATGATGTGTTTCCAATATATTTTTTATAAATTTGTAAAATTGAAAAAACAAAAATTTGTTTAATTTAAAAAATATAATATGTCTCAAAAAATCTTAGATCTTGTGAAACCTGGTGTTGTAACAGGTGATGATGTAAATAAAGTTTTTGCTGTTGCAAAAGAAAACAAGTTTGCTCTTCCTGCAATTAATGTAGTATCAACAAATTCAATTAATGCAGTTCTTGAAGCTGCCAAAGAAGTAAATTCTCCGGTGATGATTCAATTTTCTAACGGAGGAGCAGTTTTTTATGCAGGAAAAGGAGCTCCCAATGAAAATCATAAGGCAGGAATTGCCGGTGCTATTTCCGGAGCAAAACATGTGCATGAGATGGCAGAATTGTATGGTATTCCTGTTCTATTGCACACTGATCATGCAGCAAAAAAATTATTGCCATGGATTGATGGCTTACTTGATGCCGGTGAAAAGCATTTTCAGGAGTTTGGTAAACCACTATTCAGTTCTCACATGTTGGATCTTTCGGAAGAACCAATTGAAGAAAATATCGAGATATGCAAGAAGTACCTGGCTCGTATGAGTAAAATAGGAATGTCTTTGGAAATTGAATTGGGTGTAACAGGAGGAGAAGAAGATGGTGTAGATAATACAGATGTTGACAGTTCATTGCTTTACACACAACCCGAAGAGGTTGCATATGCTTATGAAGAATTATTAAAGGTAAGTCCAAACTTTACTATTGCAGCTTCTTTTGGTAATGTACATGGAGTATATAAACCGGGCAATGTGAAATTACAGCCTGTTATTCTCAAAAATTCTCAAAAATTTATCCAGGAAAAATTTAACACAAAAGAAAAGCCCGTGAATTTTGTTTTTCATGGAGGCTCGGGATCCAGTGATGAAGAGATATTCGAAGCGATATCTTATGGTGTGATCAAGATGAATATTGACACAGATACACAATGGGCATTTTGGGATGGTGTTCGTCAGTATGAAGCAGATAAACATGATTATCTGCAATCTCAGCTTGGAAATCCTGAAGGATCCGACAAACCCAATAAGAAGCAATATGACCCACGGGTTTGGTTACGTGAAGGAGAAAAAACAATGGTTGAAAGAGTAAAAGTTGCTTTTAATGTGTTGAATTGTAATAACAGGAATTAAGAAAAAAGAAATATTGAATAAAAGGGAGATGTTGACAATAATTTATTTTCGATATCTCCCTTTCTATTTTTAGAGGCATGTAACGCTTATTAAATTTATGTCAACATTCTTTAAACCTCCTAATTCCCCTTTTCCACCCAAAAGGGATATATTTAGTAGCAAGTTAGGTGTTATTGCTGCAGCAGCAGGTTCTGCCGTTGGCTTGGGAAATATATGGAAATTTCCTTATGTACTAGGAAATAACGGGGGAGGAGCGTTTTTGCTTTTATATCTTTTTTTTATTGTATTGATTGGAATGCCGGTTATGCTTTCTGAGTTTTCTCTCGGAAGGAAAGCCCGGAGAAATGTACATGGGGTTTTTAAACGTCTGGCGCCGGGATCTATGTGGCATTTTGTTGGCTACATGGGCATAGGAGCTGCTTTTATGATACTCGCTTTTTATGGTGTTGTCGCCGGATGGTCACTCGAATATATCAGATATTCGATCTCAGGAGCCTTTGTCAATAAAACTCCTCAGGATATTGATATGATGTTTGACCAGTTTGCAATGTCTCCTTTAAGACCAGTGTTATGGCAATTAATATTTATGGGATTAACAGCTTTTATTGTTATATCAGGAGTTAAAAAAGGAATTGAAAAGTATGCGAAAATTCTTATGCCATTGCTTTTTGTTATGGTACTGATTCTCGCTGTCAGATCAATGACTTTACCCGGAGCAGAACAGGGACTGTCTTTTTTGTTTAAACCGGATTTTTCCCTGATAACTCCGACCAGTATTTTGGAAGCCTTGGGACAAGCATTTTTCTCTTTAAGTTTAGGGATGGGAGCTTTGATAACTTATGGTTCATACATTGGGAGAGACGATAATCTCGGTGGTATAACACTACAGGTTTCTGTTGCAGATACTGTTATCGCTGTTTTGGCAGGATTGGCAATTTTTCCGGCTGTTTTTGCTTTTGGAATTAATCCGGCCGAAGGTCCCGGACTTGTTTATAAAACCCTGCCTGTTGTGTTTCAACAAATGCCGGGAGGATCATTCTTCTCATTTGTGTTTTTTTGTTTGTTGTTTGTTGCTGCTTTAACATCTTCAATATCACTATTGGAAGTTGTTGTTGCATATTTTGTTGAGGAATTGAAAATGATCAGAAAAAATGCAACTATTATGGCTGCCGCATTAATTAGTATTTTCGGCATCCTCTGTTCTCTCTCCCTGGGATCTGTAAATATAGAATTTATGGGATTGAACTTTTTTAGTTTGTTAGAATTTCTTTCATCTAATATTTTACTTCCGCTTGGTGGTTTGTTGATTGCCTTATTTGTTGGTTGGGTATTAGGGAAGAAAAGAATGTTGAGAGAAATCTCAAATGATTATCAGTTAAAAGTCCCTTATATTTCAATTCTTATGTTTCTTATTAAATTTCTTGCACCAGTTGCCATTGCTTTGGTTTTTCTGAGTGGCATAGGATTGCTTCGATTTTGATTGACAAGATTGTATGCAAGTGTAGAAGACCCGAAATAACACACAAGTGCAAAATTTGATGGCATTTAGTATTTTTGACGTTTAACTATAACTATATGATAAAAGGAGAAGATATATTAATTGGGACATTGGCAATTACTGCTGGATTATTGGCAATTTTATTGCTTGGTGAGAAAATTGAAAACAAAGAACTTCAAGAGGAAAATAAGAAGCTAAGAAAAGACAAATTTAAACTTCTTAAAGAGAGCTTAAAGGAAAATGAGAAATTGACTCCTGAAGTAAAAAGACAAATTGAAGATTTGATAATACAATATGAAAATAGTTACCCTCAAGTTTCATCTGAATTGAAAGATGTTCTTGACCAAATACTTGCCGGAAAAGATATTAAAGCAATAAGGGATTTAGCTAAAATCATTGAAAATTTTTTAAAAGAGCGTTATAGTAAAGACCCAAAATTTGCTAAACTTAATAGAGTAACGTTAAAACCTCTAATTGAATACGCAAAAGAAATTAAATTCTTTAATGAAAAACAGTATAATACTGCTTGTATTTTGCATCAATTCCGAAATGAAGAAAGTCATGAATTGGCTGTTAAGGATACTGAAAATATGAAAATGGCAGCATTGCTGGGGGGAATTGAAATAATTATTTTATTAAGGTCAGTATAAAATTTATAAATATATGGTAAAGAAAAACGGAAATAACACAGAAGAACCCTTAGAAAAACAACCTCTCGGCAAGCTCGAGGCATCGCTTTGGAAAGCAGCGGACAAACTCCGCAAGAACATTGATGCGGCAGAATATAAGCATGTTGTGTTGGGCTTAATCTTCCTGAAATATATTTCCGATGCTTTTAAAGAACTCTATGAAAAGTTAAAAGCCGACGAAGCAAACGGTGCAGACCCCGAAGACAAAGACGAATACAAAGCAGAAAATGTATTCTTTGTTCCACAGGATGCACGGTGGAATTATTTGCAGTCGAAAGCGAAACAACTGGAAATTGGAAAGTTTGTGGACGATGCCATGGATGCCATTGAAAATGAAAACGCTTCGTTGAAAGGGGTTCTGCCCAAAGTATTTGCCCGACAAAATCTTGACTCGACAAGTTTGGGAGAACTGATAGACTTGGTTGGAAACATTGCCTTGGGTGATGCCAAAGCGAGAAGTG
>CAYSRH010000173.1:0-5186 GCA_964433245.1 uncultured Bacteroidales bacterium
GATGATAACCGTGAGGTCAGAGTTATTACCTATGACGCCATGCCGGGGAGGCATACCGGCAATGCCCGTCATCTGACCAATCCTGAAAACAAAATATATTATGCAACCATGGAGGAAGGGTTTTATGAAGTAGATGTTAATACGCTTGATGTTAACACCCTTTATGAGGATGCAAATGCAAAGCAGAAAAAAGGTAGCGATATTTCAACGGGGCGGACATTGTCAATTTTGCCGGGAGCACATGGTAAAGGGCTTTACTCAGGACAGGGTGTGCTTGTTTATTCCAACAATGGAGAAGCATCGGAAGCAGCATTAAGGGATTTTGACATTGAAGCAGGGGTTTTGGCCGAATGGGATGGCAAGGACTGGAAGGTTGTCCGGCGGAACCAGTTTGTTGAGGTTACGGGACCTGGAGGTATTTATGGAAATGTCAACCCTGATTCCGATCCGATTTGGGCCACGGGGTGGGACCATAAATCCTTAATATTGGGTGTCAGGCATCAAAACGAATGGTCATTCTACCGTTTGCCAAAGGCTAGCCACTCCTATGACGGGGCACATGGATGGAATACGGAGTGGCCAAGAATCCGTGATGTGGGGGCGTTAGATGAGCCCGATTATTTGATGACCATGCACGGGATGTTTTGGCAGTTTCCCGAAATGTTTATGCCGGCCAATAGTGGAGGACTCCGTCCTCGTTCTGCCTACCTGAAAGTCATTGGCGATTACGCAAGGTGGAATGACCGGCTCGTGTTTGGTTGTGATGATTCTGCTGAAAAAGAATTTTTAAATAAGCGAAGTGTGAAAGGCAGTATTAAAGGTCCGGGACAATCCAATTCCAATTTGTGGTTTGCAGATTTTGATACACCGGACAATCTCGGCCCTGCGACTGCATCCGGAGCTGTGTGGTTGTCCGAAATTGTTTCAGCCGGAGATTATTCAGAACCGTTTCTTTTTGATGGCTGGGAACATCGGGCACTATGGTTGAAAAACGAGGGGGATGTGATAACAGATTTTACTTTTGAAACCGATATAACGGGTAACGGTCAATGGGAGCAAGTGGAGAAATCCTGCATGGTAAATCCGGGCGAATCGCGATTAATAGATTTGAACGCATTTGGAAGGGCTGAGTGGATTCGTATACAATCATCTAATGCCACGATAGTCACGGCTCATTTTACTTATCAGGAGGAGGATTATCGTTCCGTCAATCCGGATGAAATTTTCACGGGACTTGCCGAAGTTAATGAGGAAAACTTATCGGGTGGTTTGCTTTATGGTCTGGGCGATAACAGACGAGCCCTCGGGGTGGTGGCCCATGCATCGCAAGGTGTTGGTTTTGCAGACACGGACTACTACGAGTTGGATGCAGAAATGAACCTGATCAAAAAAGACGATGCAGAAACCAGCTCTTACATTTTGGAGAATTTTGCCATTCCCCGGCAGGTAGTAAGTGTGGATGAAGCTTCGGTTTTGGTGGAAGACGATAAAGGACGCCGATGGCGCTTGCCCAAAGGAGATGAAGCGTTTACGAAACTCACAAATGCCGGTTCGTTGCGTGTTTGCAGGGAGGTTGTCACCGAACGTGATTTATTCAGTTGTCATGGTACTTTTTATGAGTTGCCGGCAGAAAATGCAGACGGTTTTGCCAAAATTCGTCCCGTTTCCTCGCATGATTTCCGGATTCACGACTACGCATCTTATCGGGGAATGCTTGTTATGTCTGGTGTTAAAAGTGATATAACAGGAAGGAATAAGCATATAATAAATTCAGATGACAGTAAATTGTCGCTTTGGGCTGGAACTATTGACGATCTCTGGAAACTGGGAAAACCAACCGGAGCAGGAGGTCCATGGAAAAATACCAGCGTACAGGCCGGTGTTCCTTCAGACCCTTATTTGATTGGGTTTTATGATGAAAAAAGTCTTGAAATCAGTCATTCATCCGATCAACCGGTAGTGTTTACGCTTCAGGTTGACCCTTCAGGACATGGTCCCTGGATGGAGTATAAATCGATCAAATTGGCTCCGGGTGAAACCTTCAGTCATCAATTCCCCAATTACTTTAGTGCCAGGTGGATTCGATTTGTATGCAACAAAAACTGTACGGCTACAGCATGGTTGGTGTATCAATAAATGGAAAGGGAAAAGTTGAAGTATTTTTGGCTAATATAAATATAAGAGGGTATAGGATCTACCTTTATATAATTTTTAAAATTATGTGTAAACTTAAGTTTTTTATCAGTGCAATGTCCTGTTTTCTATTTGGTTCATTATTATTTACCGCTTGTCATCATGATGAGAAAAAGGAGTATACAAATGTAATTTTAATTTACGCTGATGATTTAGGATGGGCTCAATCAAGCCCCTATGGCAGTGATTATTATTACACGCCAAATTTGGAACGTTTAGCGGATAACGGCATGAGTTTTAGCAATGCATATTCTGCAGCAGCCATCTGTTCTCCCGCGAGAGCTTCTTTATTGACAGGAAAGTATCCTGCCAGGCTTCACATGACTGATTTTATTCCCGGAGACAGGCCAAATATATATCCCTTAATCCAGCCTCTTATGCAGATGCATCTGCCAATTGAAGAATATACACTTGGAAATTTATTCAAAGACGCAGGTTATAAAACTGCATTTTTTGGAAAATGGCATTTGTCAAAAGAAAAGTTTGGACCTGTAAGCCTGGAAAATTATCCTGATAAACAGGGTTTTGATGACTTTTTTGTGATAGACAAACCGGATAGACAAACCAATCCGGAAATGGATCCGCATTGGTCTGATTTGATTGGAAATACTTCTCTTGGTTTCATTCAGAATAATCAAGACGCCCCGTTTTTTTTAATAATGAGTTTTAGCGCTATTCATGACCCGCTAATAGAGAGGGCCGACTCAGTTAAGATGTGGAGAGAAAATGCTCTAAGTGAGAAACCTGAAAACAATCCCATCATCGCTGCCATTTTATCCAGAATGGATCGGAATGTAGGGAAGGTATTAGATAAACTTGACGAGTTAAAACTGTCGGAGCATACACTGGTGATCTTTTATTCAGACAATGGCGGTTTAGCTCAGCACAATGTGGTCTTTTACAAGGATTATTATCCTGATTCTGAGCAAGAGGGTCTGGAAATAGCAGACCAGAAACCGCTAAGAAAAGGGAAGGGATTTTTGTATGAAGGGGGCATTCGTGTTCCTCTGATAATACGCTGGCCAGGTGTTATAGAAGGGGGTCGTGTGACTGATGAAATAGTTTCTACTTATGATTTCATGCCTACTTTTTCAGATTTATTAGGATCTCAGGCAAAAATGGATGTTGACGGGGTGAGTTTCCTTGCTCTTTTAAAAGATGCAATACCCTTGCCCGATAGAAATCATTATTGGCATTACCCTCATTATCATCGCCAGTCCGGAGCACCTCCATCAGGGGCCATTAGAAGCGGTGAATGGAAGCTTATTGAATGGTTTGAAAACAGCCTGTTGGAAACAGACGACCCTGTATATGAATTATACAATTTGAATAATGATATTGGTGAAACAAATAATTTAATCGAACATGAGCAGGAAATTGCTCAGGAACTGATCAATGAGTTAAAACTATGGAGAAAAAAAGTTGATGCTCAAATGCCGGTAAAAAACATTCATTATTAAAATATGATTCCATATCCAAAACGTTATTTCTTCAACATCATCCTTTTCAGCAACGCAGTGATCGCATTTCCGCCAACTATTCCGATTATTCTTTTCGAGTGCAGAATACGTTATACACGGGTTGATTTTTCATTCTATAATAATAAAGGGATAATCCGCCACAGGAAGGTTTTTCAGAATTGTACCGTTTTCGGTGTGTGAATAATCGTTAATGGTATATTTTCGTCCGGTCATCAGATCCACTAAAACCGGTTTTTTTAGCTTAACCCCCGAGAGCGTAACATCGGCATGACCCGGCTCTGTTTCATCCTGCATCCTTAGTACCAGCCAATAGGCAAAGATTGGTTTTTGGTACTCGTCGCGTAACATTACCGTCATAATGTCCCGTTCCTTAACGCCGGCAAAGCTGCCTTCTTCCGTGATTGCAATGGTTGCATTATGGTCTTTTACAGCAGTTAATTTCCCGGATAAGGTAGCAATCACATTTTGATAGGCATAAAAAGCAGGTTTTTTGTAGTTGTCAGCATACCGGAGTAACCCTTTGTAATTGTAAGCTTCACGTCCAAGATTCTTTGCCTCTTTCATTAAAAAATAAGTGGATACTCTTAAGTTGAAAGATAAATCAACAAGGGCTCTTCGCATGATCCATTTGCATTGGATGGTCTCGCTCCAGGGTCCGCTTCCGTTCCATCCCATCCCGTTCATTTGCGAGGGATAGCCACACTCACCCTGCCACAATTCGATGTTTTTGCCGGTTTTTTCCACTATAGCCAGTAAATCTTCAACCTGATGATCTGCAGGCAGGTACCAATGTGGTGTTTGAGCTTGCAATGTGATTTTTTTAACGATAGCTTCCGGGAAGTGTCCATAAGGATGAAAAGTGAAAACATCAATATAATCGGCAATACCAATGTCAAACAATTCCTCGGCAAAAGGCAGGTCCAGGCGCGCCAAATTGCCGCCAATGATTTTTGAACCCGGGTCAATTTCATCAATTAAGGCGCTGGTGCGTTTTACCAGTTGCAAATATTCTGGTGCATCAGGGTTATTGCCCCAAAACCAAACCGAGTTACCTTCGTTCCATATCTCCCAATAGTCAATCTGATCCCTATAGCGGGACACTACTTTCCGTGCATAGTTTTCCCATGCCTTGAGTTCGTCTTCCTTAACAGGGGGCTTAAAAGAGGTGTACTCCCGGTGTCCTCCGTGTAAACACAGGTAAATCTCAATCTTTTTGTCTGTCAACTGAGAGACTGTTTTATCTAATATTTCCCAATGGAAAATACCATCATTGTCCTCAACTGAAGACCAGTCCACTGATACCCTGGCCCATTTTAACCCCAGTTCCGAAGCCGCCTGGGCTGTAATGGGAATTTGGGATAAATAGTATTCCACATCCAGGGAATCAAATTCAACACTCAGGTGAAAAGGCATACCATTGTATTGTACCCCAAAATGGGAATATTCATTCTGTGTTGAGTTAATTGGTTTTAGGGTATCCAAAAATGAAAGATGGTATTCACTTAGGGGATC
>CAYSRH010000174.1:0-5185 GCA_964433245.1 uncultured Bacteroidales bacterium
TGATAATCATTCCCGTGTGTGTCAAAATTTTTGTCATGGCTCGGTTCATCTTTTTTATATTATATATTTATACTTTACTCTGATGATCATAAAACAAAAAAGGCAATGTAAGATTGCCCTTCTTGTTTCCTGTGTTTTTTAATACTTATTTCCTTAATTTTAGTTCTTTGATAATTGCACGGTAACGATTGATGTCTATAGCTGTTAAATAATTCAATAGTTGTCTTCTTTTTCCTACCAACTTTAACAAAGCCCGTTGGGTACTGTAGTCTTTCTTGTTTTTTTTCAGGTGTTCAGTCAAATGATTGATCCGCTGGGAAAACATCACAATCTGACTTTCAGACAAACCTGTATTGGCTTCATCCTTACCATACTTAGCAAAAATCTCTTTCTTTTTTTCTCCTGTCAAATGCATTCTTTATCAATGTTATAGTTTAAATTCATCTACTTTTCTTAATGGGCACAAATTTATTTAAATTTTTCCAATAACAAAACATATTTCAATTTATTTACCCTGAATATTAGTACATATAAAACAGACCATGTCTGAAATTAATATTGAGACACACACGCAGCCATGATTAAAATGTGTACCCAATCGAAAGTATGGTCGTAAATTTTAAGCAAATGAAAAAATACTCGAAACTATTTTTTTATGTTGAATTCTTAAATAAAAAAATGAACATTTTTAATAAGGAGTTCCTTCACTTCTTTGTCTCTTAAAAGCTGTTGCATACCAAATCAATTCATCAAGAAAACGAGATGTAGATTTGGCGATTCTGTCCGGGGCTTTATCCACTCCCTCATTAAACAAGTCGCCAATAACCGGAAAAGGCAATATAGAGGAAATTGAAGGCATCCCCAACTCGCCCAAAATTACACGCAGGTGAACAGCTGCCCGGACCCCACCAAAGGTTCCGGCAGAATACGATGCGATGGCAGAAGGTTTAAAAAAATATTCAGACTGATAATGATCCAACATGTTTTTTAATGCAGGGGGAATGCTGTGGTTATACTCTCCTGTTACGACAAGAAATGCATCTGACTCCTTCAGCATGTCAGCTACCTCGCCGAGAGGATGGGGCGCCTCCCCTGCCGCATATTCCTTGTACATTTTATCCAATAAAGGAAATTGATAGGTCAGGGGGTCAATAAAATGCACCCCTACCCCACGTTTCTCTAATTGATTTTCCAAATACCGGGCCGCCTTTATGCCCTGACGATCACTTCTGACAGATCCGTATAATAGGCTTACTGTTATATCCATCTTTCTCATTCTTTAAGGTTTAACAAATAATAATTCTGAAAACCAATGATTTTCATCTGTAAAGATTTCCAATAATTCCAATCCTGACTGTTTACACCACTGAACCACATCCTCGTCTTCAAACTTACAGGAATTTTCGGTATGAATGGTTTCTCCTTTGCTAAACAACAAAGGCTCATCAGAATAATTATGAGCGATCTCCATGTTCTCCAAAGCAAGCAGGTGCATTTCTATTCGTTTTTTTTCGCTGTTGTAAAAAGCCTTATGGGCAAAATTCTCCGGATTAAAATGACTACCTATCAGCTGATTTGCAACGGATAAAATATTGAGATTGAAAGCAGCAGTGATTCCTTCCGGATCATTATAGGCTTTCTCAAGCACCTCAGTTTCCTTCACCCTGTCTATCCCGAGCAAAAACATATCCCCGGAGGACATGCTACGGCTGACTTGTTGTAAGAAATTCAGTCGTAAATCGGGATCAAAATTACCCAGGGTACTGCCAAAAAAGCAATACAGAGAACGCTCATTCGTTGTTGGCACGCAATCCATTTGTGTAAAAATATCGGCAACCAGACCTTGCATCGCTATTTCCGGGAACATAGACCCAAGCTGATGCATGGATTTTTCAACGGCTGACCAGCTGATATCCACCGGCACGTATTGTATTGATTTGTGTTGGGATGAATCAATCGCGTGTAAAAAAAGAGAGATTTTAGAACAATCGCCACTTCCCAGTTCTACGATACGTTGCAAGTCATACTTTTTTCCAAAAACAGAAGCAGCAGACTGCAAAATAGCTTTTTCAGTCCGCGTTGGGTAATAAGCATCCAATTGTGTAATCGCTTCAAAAAGTTCGGATCCCTTTTGATCATAGAAAAATTTACTGGAGATATACTTTTGCTTCGCCTTTAAGCCTGCAAGCATCTCTGTTATCAGCTGTTTTTCGCCAATCTCAGGCAGGTAATTCTCTATCAATACGGATTCAACAGTGTCTGTAGATAAATAGCTCATACATCAATTTATTTAGTGTCTCATCAAACAATTATTCTTCCGGGATGCCTGTTTCATACGGATTCTGCACATCAGCACTCCATTCAAACCAGCCCCCGTCATATACCGAAACCCTGGGCCATCCCATAAGCCAGGCATTGAACCAGGCCTCACTACCCCGCCATCCGGTACCGCAATAAAAGGCCAGGTGTTTATCCGGTGTAATTCCATTGTGTTGCCATATCTCTTCTATCTCATGGAACTCTCGGGTGGTATGATCAAAATTCCTGTAATTTTCCATATGATAGGCATCAGATCCACAATCTGCAAACACAGCACCCGGAATACGCCCTTTGGGTTCAATATAATTGTAGCCACTGACCTCGCCGATGTACTCCGGCCAACTCCTCACACAAACCAATTCTGCCTGTGGAGATTGCAACATTCTCTTTGCTTCGGGCGTATCAACAACAAGTTCCGGATGTTGTGGAATTTCGATCCCAAAATCCTGAACAGCTTGCTTTGGTCTGTCATCATATACCACCTCATAAGCTGCATCAAGCCATGACTGAAAGCCTCCATTAAGGATCCGTACATCCTTCACGCCGGCATACATCATAATAAAGGCGCAACGGATGGCTCCAATATCACCGGCAGCACTCCCGGGAAACTCATCGGCATTATCAGGATGCATAAATTTACCATATAAAACAACTGTCGTATCGTGGGTAATTCCGTGCGATTCCAGTGTTCTCCTGAGTTCTTCAGGAGAACGTCGATTCCATGTTTCCATTGATTCCATGGCATTGGTGTCCATATCAATGGCTTCCGGAATATGCCCGCTTAAATAAGCGTCCCTGTTCTGATAATGTGCGTGCACAATTTTATATTGTTTTTGATCATAATGAGCAGGACTCTTTCCATCAATCAGTTTTTTTACCCAATCAGCAGAAACAAGTTGACGATAACGTGGAAGCAACTGCATCTCGAGTGAAGCATCCTTTACCCATTCATCCAAAAAATGGTAATATACTGATACATTCTGATATCCTGACTTCTTAAAGCGGAAAGCCACCGCATCAATTTCTTCTTTTTTATAGCCATAGATCACCACTGGATCATCAGTCGCTATTTGTTTAAAACGAACTGCTTCAATCCAGTCAACATAACGTGTCCATTTAAATGGTAAACTTTTCGCCCCTGCAATATGTCCTCCCCTGCTTTCATTCTCAAGACACCATCCATTGTAAGCTTCAACAGAGCGTACATCAACAAGACTGAAAGGTTTTTCTTTATGATTGGCTATTTTTTTTATCAATTCATCTGTTGAAATCTCCGGCATTTTTAATTCGTTTTGTTGATTATATTAACGTTAAAAAGTATTATCCACAATTCATTCTTCATGGAATATAAAAAAGAAAAACGTTTTTTTTAAAACTTAACCATTCAGGTCATTATTGTTTAAAATCCGAAATATAATTATTTCCATTTACATTACATGGATCAACGCTCATCTTTAGGATAAAAAGTTTGCTCCCTATTTTACAATCCAGACAACGCCGCGACCTGCAATAGTTATTAAAAATCTCCAGCAAAGCTTGTGATTCCAATGCATTCACAGGAAGCACCTGCATCTCTTTCCACTGTCTTATGATCCGGTTATTCTCTGCCGGGATATCTTCCAGTAAAGTAAGGGCTTTTTCCCGCATCACATGATCTCCTTTCCGGTCGGCATAAGAAAAGAGAAATGGGATTATTGCATTGATCAGTATGTTATAAACGGACGATTCCCCATAATACTTCTTTTTCTTTATGTCGGCCAATTTTCCCAAACGATAATGGTCATCCCAATAAGCACTTGCTGAGACCTGAAAAACACTTGACAGATATTGTACAGAAAGATTATCAAGAACCGAAGCCAGTCTGGATTCTTTCTGAAAAACAAGGCTTGAAAATTGGGCAATCCTAATATCCGGAAAGTTGGAAGGACGCAAGCGTCCGTATTTCCAAACATGTGCATCTAAGGGATGTAAAGAATATTTTCTCTGGAAATGACAGTATCGTTGTTTCATTTCAGATACATACATATCTTCTTCTTTAGCAGAAGATAAAATCCCGGACTGACCAAAAAGCAATGCTTCCACATCTTCCCTGCTTACTGCCTGCCGTTGAAGATATTTTAACGGAAGTGATTTAGCCAGCATCTCAAATGGCAATACATTGACTTTTAATCCAAATGCCCTGGCCAGCATAATATAAAAAGCCTGTTCATAATCTTCATTGCAATGTTGAAGTATTGCCTCGACTTCTTCCTTCTTTCGCATGACCCTCTGTATTGCATAATCAGGCAATGAAAGTGAAAACCAGTGCGAATCCAGATACGCAAAAGTACAAGGACTCTCTTTATACGATTGATACAACTGCAGGTGCGCCGGATCAACAGACATAACAAGCACAGGCACCTTTCGTCCGCTTGATGTACAAGTATCCCTACCCCCACTTTGCCAGACAACATGTAAGATTACATTGTCATAGGCAGGATCCTGATGATGTTGGTGTACATACCAATCGTCTGCATGGACATGGATCTCAACGTTACCAACCAACAGCAGGTTGTCCGTCCGAATCTTTACATTCCAAAAATCAGGACCGGCATTGTGATTAATAAGTCCTCTGTCAATCAATTCAAACTGAAAATCCTGCGACACAGCTACTTTGTCATTAAAAACAAGTCCCTGTTCCCACAGAAAATGCAAAAAACACTCTTCCATTCTGATGAAGTCAGGTTAATTAATATTATCAGTTAAGGGTATATGTTATTATTATCAACATCAAAGATAATAACATCATAATAAAAGACAATTTTTTTTATCATGAATTTACTCTTTTAACTTTTTCTTCATGATGCACAGGGGCATTGGATTGATG
>CAYSRH010000175.1:0-5169 GCA_964433245.1 uncultured Bacteroidales bacterium
ATTCAAATTACGGAAATTCTCGAAAGGAATGGGATGATGGGGAACGATGGGAGTTTGAAAATCCAGAGTACAGATAAAAAAAATAGTGAAATCTTAACATGCATTTACAAATGGGTGAATACGTGGTGATTCCGAATCATTTTCATGCAATAGGTGCCGGGCAATATTGCTTCCTGCCACAATCTTTGCAGTATGCTCCCCGCCATACCTTATCGAATTGCTCCATGGCGTCATCAATCAGTGTTGGCTCATCTGTGATGATGCCGCTTTCAAAATTCCTGTTGTTTTTGGATTTCAGACCGATGCCGGCACCCGTCAGGTTCGCTGAACCGATATAGGCAAAGGAGCCGTCAATGAGAATGAGTTTAAAATGCACCCTGATGCACAATTGTTCTTCCATCGATTTTTTCAGCACAGGGTATTTTTTACGTGAAGCCGTAAAATTCGGTCCGGGATGCTTTGCGTAGAGCATGCGGAGGGGCACTTTTCTTGTTGCCAGCTGATTCAATGTCGCCAGAAAGGGCTCCGTTCTTAGCGCACCTTTTACATGCAGGTCTTTAATATCGGCAGTGCCAAGCCACACAAATCGATTGGCACGGTGTACCCGCTGAATGACTTCGCTGTAATGCGCTTCGTTGTGAATAAGCTTGATCATGGTACAATAATAATGAATTCTGATGGTGTTTTATTTTAGTGAATGCGCATACCTGATGTATTTTGCTACATCAAACTTTCTTTTGCATCCCTTGTCATTCATGTAGCGTATTTTTCCGAATACAGGTCGTTCTGTCCATGCCCTGTCGTGTACCCCGGCAATGCTCCAGGCACATCCAACATAGCCGTTTGGATCCCTTCCGTCCAGTGCGTATGTGTCATTAAGCCAAATGCTGATTTGCAAAGCTTCATCGGGAGAACTTGTCCATTCCAGTATTTTTTTCGCCCAGTACATACGCATGTAGCCATGGATTTTTCCTGTGACGAGTAGTTCTTTCTGGGCAGCATTCCATAGGGGATCATGCGTGTCTCCCTTTTCAAATGCTGCCTTTGGATAAATATATTCACGTTCGTCGATGGTATGTTTTTCCAGTGTGATTTTTGCCCAGTCGGGAATGTTGCGTAATGTGTCGTAATCAGGATTGTACAGGCAGTAATTGTCAGACAGTTCTTTTCTGATAACAAGTTCTTCAAGAAATGATGATTTGAGAGCCGGAGAAACAGGGGCTTTACTAACCTCCAATGCAACACGCAGGGCTGCAATATGTCCGAAATGGAGGTAGGGGGATAGACCGGAAGTGGCATGGGCAGTCGGGTCGTTACTTTGGGCATCGTAGTTAGCCAGTTGCTCATCAATAAAGCTATGCATGCGTTGTTTTGCAGCTTTGCATCCCGGAGCAGGTATCAAAGCACTGCTTCCTGATTTTGCTTTGGGCAGGGTGTTATTAGCTGATTCGGTCAGTTGATTCAGAATATGCAGATTTTCTTGAGGAACGAGAGGTTCCGGTTCAACAAGGTAGTCATTTAAAAGCCGGTGTATCTTGGGTCTTATTGTGTAAGCGCCATATTCTTTTTTATTGGAAGTCTCCCATGCAGGAACAATGTTGTGCGTATCCACTTCATAAAAAGGAATGTTTAGATTTTTTGAAAGGGCTTCTTTCCATTGCCTTTTGATACGTATCGGATCAAAATCAGTAACGAGGCAGCCAATGGGATGATTGCCGGTAAGGATCAGCAGCTCTTTTACCGGATCGCCCTGTAAAACAAGAAAAGGAAATCCGTATTGCTGTGCTTCTTTACTTGTTTCATGAAGTCCCTGCAGCATGAAATCGTAGTTTCTTTGGTGTGTCTCGATGTACTTATCGGCCAGAACAAAGACAATACCCACTTCACTATTTTGTTCTTGTGCCAGCTTTTGGGCAAAGAGCAGGGCGTGGTTGTCGCTGATTCGTTGATCCCTGCTCATCCAGTAGAGTATAGGTCCTTTTTTTGGGTTTTGCTGTTGATTCAGGCATCTTGCCCTCTTGTTTTGCATTGAGATAAAGTTATAGATTAGGGGAGTTCAACCAAAAACAGCGGTTTGTAGCCAACATGTTTGTCATCACTGCTACGTATTTCTTTGCCCATGATGATGCTTTTTACTTTTTTCTGAAAGATGTGTTTTGTGGTATCAATCTGCCATTCTTCTATAAATTGCAGTTTTCCTACTTCTTCTTCGTTGGCACGGGTTTCTTCGATAATTTTCTTTACCTTTCTGTTTGACAGTTCTGCTCCGGAGAAAAAATCTTTGGCAATCAGATCCCCCGTCTTCAGGCGTGAAAAAATATAGTTAGCGAGAGCTTTATGATTCACGTGCCTCAGGCATTCCTCCGTCCATTCGTCATTAGGATCGGGGTTGATGATGGTTACGTCATAGGTGATGGTGTCAGCCACCATCAGCAGGTGATTCTCTTTTACACTGTCATGGCTGTGGTGTTCAGAATGACCAATAGCCGTCTTCGATAAGGGACAGTGTTTGCAATGATTCTGAGTTTCTTCTTGTTGTCCACAGGCAAGCAAAAGAAGAAAAGCTAAATATCCAAATCGTTTTGTTAGCATGGTATTTTTTTTTGTAAAAGTTTTATCTGTTAAATATCAGGGATTGCCCTTTGTCGGCATAGGAAATATCCCCTTTATTATTGACAATCTTTCCATTAATAATAGTATATTCTACACATGAATGAAATGTATATCCTTCAAAAGCAGACCACCCACACTTATATAATATATTATTGTCTTCAATTTTTTGTGATTTATTCAGATCCACAATAGTCAGATCAGCGTGGTATCCTTCCCTGAGGTAGCCTCTTTTTTCGACTTGAAAAAGTTCTGCGGGTGTATGGCACATTTTATCAACGATATGCGGGAGAGGTATAAGTCCCTTATGATATAGTTCCAGCATAGCGATCAGGCTATGTTGTATCATGGGTGTTCCGGAGGGGGTTTGATAATAATTGTTTTGTTTTTCGGACAAGAGGTGGGGGGCATGGTCGGTAGCGATAATGTCTATATGGTTATTAATGAGAGCCTGGAACAATGCTTTTCTGTTATAGGCATTTTTTATTGCCGGATTCACTTTTATTTTGGCCCCAAGCTGGTCATAGTCATCAGCATCAAAATACAGGTGGTGTATGGACACTTCTGATGTGATTTTCTTTTCCCGGATAGTTTTGTTCTTTTCTAAAAGGGAGAGTTCATCCTCAGTGGACAGGTGGCAGATATGCAGGCGGCTACCGTACTTATTGGCCAGTTCAACAGCATATTGGGCAGAGCGGAAGCAGGCATTTTCATTTCTGATGATGGCATGAACCGAGAAGGGGGGAGTTTCCCCGTATTCTTTTTTGATAAGGTTTGTTTGCTGTTGTATGAATTGTTCATCTTCGCAATGGGCGGCAATAAGCAGTGGACTTTCCGAAAAAATAGCTTCCAGTTGCTGTTTTTTGTCAACAAGCATATCTCCTGTTGATGATCCCATAAACAGTTTTACTCCGCAAACTTTATCCGGAGGGGCATTGGTAATTTCTTTCAGGTTACTGTTGCTTGCTCCAAGGTAGAAAGCAAAGTTTGTCAGGCATTTGGATGAGGCCAGTTCAATTTTCTTTTCCAGTTCATCAAGAGAAGTTGTTTTCGGGTTTGTGTTAGGCATTTCCATGATGGACGTTACACCACCGGCAACAGCGGCTTGTGATTCCGATGCTATATCGCCTTTCGGGGTGAATCCCGGTTCCCTGAAATGTACGTGTGCATCAATAACTCCCGGGAGGATATGTTTCCCGGATGCATCAATGATGTGATCACAAGGGGGTAGTACTTCGTCTTCTTCTATGATTTTTGCAATATGCCCTTGTTCAATAAGCACATGTCCCGGAAATTCTTTCCCTTCATTAACAAGCAAGCCGTTTTTTATCAGTAGCGTATGCATAAAATAAAGATAAGATTTATGCTTTCGGTTTTTTTCTATAATACTTAAAAAAACTTCGTAATTTCATAAGAAAAACACCCCACAGGGCTTCATTAAAGATGCCTCCTGACATTTTTGATTTTCCTTTTTTCCTGTCAGTAAAGATAATAGGTATTTCTTTGATTGTAAAACCGTGTTTCCATGTTGTGAATTTCATTTCAATTTGAAAAGCATAACCTTTGAAATGTATTTTATCAAGGTTGATCGTTTTGAGTACTTCGGCCCGGTAGCATTTAAATCCGGCAGTTGTGTCATGAATATGCATGCCGGTGATAATTTTCACATACCGGGAGGCGAAATATGACATAAGGACTCTTGATATGGGCCAGTTTACAACATTTACACCACTTATGTAACGGGAACCGATTGCCAGGTCAGCACCATCTTCTGCACATGCTTTATATAGGCATGTCAGATCTTTGGGGTTGTGAGAAAAGTCGGCATCCATTTCAAATATATATTGATATTCATGGGCTATGGCCCACTTAAACCCGGCGATATAGGCAGTTCCCAATCCCATTTTACCTTTTCTTTCAAGGAGATGAAGCCGGCTACTGTATTTTTCCCGGAGTTGTTTTACGACATCAGCCGTTCCATCCGGGGAGTTATCATCAATAATCAGAATATCATAATCCACCGGTAGGTGAAACACAACTTCTATGATGCTTTTAATGTTTTCAATTTCGTTATAAGTGGGGATGATCACAAGGGATTCTGAATTCATCTGATATTTTATTTTGATTGATTTTTATTGTAACAAAAAAACTAAATTAATAATATTCGTGCTGACTTTTTCTTTTTTCAGAAAAAAAAGATAATAAAAAACAGCTTGTCTTTTATTATGATGTTAACAGACAAGAGATTGCTGTGTTTTTTTACTTCATAAATAACTCAGGTTAAACATGATGATTCTGGTTTAAGAAAAAAGGGATAAAAAAGTTTAAATAATAGTTGTATAAAGCGAATTAAAAGTTTTATATTTGCACCCGCTTAAAACGAGAAAGCGGAAAAATTAAAGAAGTTCTTTGAAGAATTGGAGAGAGAGAAAAAGGAAGACGGGCCAAAAATAGATAAAGAGCAGAGTCTGGGATATTACAAACATTCATAAATACAATGAAGGGTTTGATCCTGGCTCAGGATGAACGCTAGCGGCAGGCCTAACACATGCAAGTCGA
>CAYSRH010000176.1:0-5119 GCA_964433245.1 uncultured Bacteroidales bacterium
AAATTTGTTTTTCATAGTAGTTAGAGTTTAAGTTAATATAGAATAATTAAAAATAAAAATTCCCCATTTCCATAAAAATGATATGGATTACTTGTATAATGAAGTAAAAATAAAAAAAAATCACACACACACAAACAAACAAACGAGAAATCGCTTACTAATGTAGAAAAGACTAATTTTTACACCTCATGCTGTTCACCTTCCTTTGCCATGAGAGTGTTTGAAAATTGTTGTCTGGCTTCTTGTAATACTTCATCCTCTCTGTCTTTGTAACGGGTACTCAGATGCCCTATCAACAATCGTTGTACTCCGGATTTCTGTGCTATTGTAGCTGCCTGTATAGCTGTCGAATGCATTGTCAATGAAGCCTCCTTTTCGTTCTCTTTCATAAAAGTGGATTCATGGTACAACAGATCAACACCACTGATCCAGGGAATAATTTCCTCACAGTAGGCGGTGTCCGTTACATAAGCATAGGATTTGGGCTTTGGTGGAGCGATCGTGATTTTTTCGTGTGGAATAAACTCACCGTTGGGGGCATGGTAATCACCTCCTTCTTTTATTTTAACTATCTCACTTATGGCAGGCTTATACAGATCAATAAACTCTTTTTTGATATTGGCTTGTTTTTTTTTCTGTCTGAAAAGATATCCGTAAGTGGGAGTAGAATGATGCAGGGGGAATGCATAGACTTCATTCTTTCCATCATCTAACACTTGTTGCAATCCCTCATGTTGCAACTCTTGATAGACCAATTGATAGCTTAGCTTATCACGCAGATAGCGAAACAATGTGTTTATTATTTTTTTCAGTCCGGGTGGCGAGTAGATGTGAATGGATCCACCATATCCTAAAAGACTGAGGGTTGACAATAATCCGGGCAAGCCAAAGATATGATCTCCGTGTAGATGTGTGATAAAAATATGCTGTATGTGAGAGAGTTTGATCTTATTTCTTCGTAACTGCATCTGCGTTCCTTCTCCGCAGTCAAATAAAAAAATCCGCTCACCTGCTTGCAACACATGAGCGGATAAATTTTTATCGGAAGTGGGGATTGCTGAACTTGTTCCCAGAATGGTCAGCTGCAATTCCACACCATCCAAATTACAAAGATTGAGATATAAACTCCTCTGCCTGATCAACAGAATCAGTTATGTTCAGTACTGTATCCAGTTGTGAAATTGTAATGAGCCTTTCTACAGCATCATTGAGTTCACAAAGGACAAATATGCCACCGACATTTTTACACAGGCGATTGGCTACCAAAATAGCGCTCAACCCAGACGAATCACAATATCTGACATTCTTCAGATCAAGAACTATGTTTTTTTCTCCGTTTCCTGAGACTAAAACCAGTTCTGATTTCAAAGTAGGCGCAATGTGCGTATCCAACTTTTCATCAATAAGCTCTATTAATGTGTAATTGTCTTTTTTTGTTATTTTAAAATCCATATAATAACATTTACAATTGTGAAAGATGACTCTAAATTTACAAATTATTCTTCAGTCTTGTCATCCTTTTTGGTTTTTTTTGCAGTTGTTTTTTTCGCAGTTGTTTTTTTTGCAGCCGGTTTCTTCTCTGTTGTTGTTCCTTCTTCTTTCTTTGTAGCCGCTTTCTTTGCCGGTTCCTTCTTTTTCGGTTCTTCTTTTACAGAAGCTTTCTTCGCCGGTTCTTTTTTGGCAGTTGTTTTCTCTTTCTCTTTTACTTCTTCTGCCTTTTTCTCTTCTGCCTTTTTCTCTTTTGCTTTTTCCTCTGTTTCCTTCGCTGCTTCTTTTTTCTTCTTTATTTCTCCTTTTTCCATCTCACTTTTCAGTTCGGCCAAACCTTTGATATCTCCCAATGTTGTTTTTTCTGCACTGCTTTTTAGCTTTTTCGTTACCTTCTTTACATTATCGGCTTCTGATTTTTTCTCATTCGCTTCGGAAGATTGTTTTTCGTCTTCCCATGTTCTTGCATGCGAAACAATAATTCTCTTGCCTTCTTTCGAAAAATCTATCACTTTAAACGGGAGTTTCTCTTCACTTTTCGCGAGAGTCCCATCTTCCTTTGTCATATGTTTCTTTGTTGCAAATCCTTCAACACCATAAGGGAGTGATATTTTTGCTCCTTTATCTACATATTCCAGAACTGTTCCTTCATAAATAGAATCAACGGTGAAAAGCGTTTCAAAAACATCCCATGGATTTTCTTCCAACTGTTTGTGTCCAAGACTTAATCTTCTGTTTTCTTTATTGATTTCAAGAACAACCACTTCTATTTCAGCCGCAATTTGTGTAAATTCTCCGGGATGATTGATTTTCTTTGTCCAACTCAAGTCGGATATATGAATTAATCCATCAACGCCCTCTTCAAGTTCAACGAATATTCCAAAATTGGTGAAGTTTCTGACTTTGGCCTTATGTTTTGATCCAACAGGATATTGTTCTTCAATCTTTTCCCATGGATCCGGCTTCAGTTGCTTCATGCCAAGCGACATTTTTCGTTCTTCCCTGTCAAGAGTTAAAACAACCGCTTCCACTTCATCTCCGATAGACAAAAATTCCTGTGCACTTCTAAGGTGTTGAGACCATGTCATCTCTGACACATGGATAAGACCTTCCACCCCGGGTTTAATCTCCACAAATGCTCCATAATCAGCCATAACAACTACTTTCCCTTTTACTTTATCTCCTATTTTCAATTCAGTATCAAGGGAATCCCATGGATGTGGAGTCAATTGTTTCAATCCAAGTGCGATACGGGTTTTATCTTCATCAAAATCAAGAATTACGACATTCAGTTTTTGATCTAATTCTACAATTTCCTCAGGATGATTAATTCTTCCCCAGCTAAGGTCTGTGATATGAATCAGTCCATCAACACCCCCCAGATCAATAAATACACCATAAGAGGTAATGTTTTTAACAGACCCTTCCAACACTTGTCCTTTTTCAAGTTTGGCAATAATTTCTTTTTTCTGTTGTTCAAGTTCGGCCTCAATAAGTATCTTATGAGATACCACCACATTTTTAAACTCGTGATTAATCTTAACAACTTTGAAGTCCATGGTTTTGTCCACAAACATATCATAATCACGGATTGGCTTCACATCAATTTGCGAACCGGGCAGGAAAGTTTCGATACCGAACACATCAACAATCATTCCGCCTTTGGTTCTACACTTAATATAGCCTTTGACAACATCTTGTTTCTCACACGCTTCATTGATTCTGTCCCAACTTCGCAATGTTCTCGCCCTTTTGTGGGAAAGTACCAGTTGTCCGTTTTTATCTTCCTGATTTTCTATATATACTTCTACAGTATCTCCCGGCTTCAGATCCGGATTATAACGAAATTCACTTATACTGACGACCCCTTCGGATTTTGACCCGATATTGATCACAACTTCCCTTTTTGTCACTCTGACAACAGTTCCGTCAACTACTTCTCCCTGTCCTACAGAAGATAATGTTTTATCATAAAGAGATTCTATTTGCTCGCGTTCTTTCTTTGAATATGCATCAACACCTTCCTCATAAGCATCCCAATCAAACTCTTCTACAGAAGATTCTTTTTTTGCCTTAGCTGCCGGCTTTACTTCTTCCTGGATTTCTTCCTGGATTTCTTCCTGTTCTGCTTTTGGGGTTTCTTGTTTTGGTTCTTCTTGTGTTTCATTTTCCGCTTTCACGTCAACACTTTGTTCCTCTTTTTTTGCTTCTTCAGAAGATGCATTCTCCTGATCAAAGGCTTTTTCTTGATTATCAGCCATGTAATAATTAAACTAAAATAATTAAACAATATGCGGTTATCTTTTTTCTATAAGAGATAAGATACCTGTAACCGCTTCAAGCCTCTATTCTCTCTACCTATCCAAATAAATGGAGTGCAAATTTACTATTTTAATTTGAACTGCAATAGTTTACACAATTTTTTTTACTCTCCAATGATCTTAACCAAAGCTCTCTTCTTTCTTTTTCCATCCAGTTCATAGTAAAATATTTGTTCCCATGGACCCAAATCTAATTTTCCTTCTGTTATGGCAACAACAACTTCCCGACCCATTACGGTTCTTTTTAAATGGGCATCAGCATTGTCTTCAAACCCATTGTGAGCATACTGTTCATACGGTTTTTCAGGGGCCAGTTTTTCGAGCCAGACCTCGTAATCAGCATGTAATCCTCTTTCATCATCATTGATAAAAACACTGGCTGTAATGTGCATTGCATTACATAAGAGCAGCCCTTCTTTGACGCCACTTCTTTCTACGCTGTTTTCCAATTCAGGTGTAATGTTATTAATTTCCCTTCTGCTTTTCGTATTAAACCAAAGTTCTTTCCTGTATGATTTCATAACTCTGTTTTTTTTTGACTATTATTTCAAAATTGCTTCAGCCACTTTTAAGTCAAAAGGAGTTGTAATTTTTATGTTCTCAATATCTCCCTTTACCATGTGTATCCTTTCTCCTGTTCTTTCAAGCACACTGGCACTATCTGTAAAACTTTCGTCGTAAATTATATTGTATGCATCCAATAATCGCTTTGCCTGAAAAACCTGGGGAGTTTGAATTGTTTTTAATTGTTCACGATTGATCGATTTATTGCCTATTTCTTCGATCATCCTCACTGATTCATTGATGTCAACTACCGGTATTGCATTGCCTTTCTCTCTGGCTGTTTTAAAACATCTATCCAAAGTTTCTTTACTGACAAAAGGTCTCACCCCATCATGAACAGCAATTAAAGAATCTTCTTCAGGTTTAATTCCTTTCAATCCGTTTTTTACAGAATGGAAACGAGTTTCACCTCCATATCGCACGATATGATTTATTCTAAAATCACATTCTTTACATAATTCTTGCCAGTACCGAACCTGTTCTTCAGGGAGTACCAAAATAATCTGTATCTCTTTATCATAACGGATAAATGCATCCATTGTATGCATAAGGATTGGTCTCCCTCCAATAAAAAGGAATTGTTTGGGTACATCTTCCCCCATCCTCTTTCCGACACCTCCGGCTACTATTACCGCATAATTATTCATATCCTATCCCTATCCAAGTTAAAAATGAACAGACTATGTCTGAGATTAATATTGAGACACATACGCAACTATGATTAAAATGTGTACCCAATCGAAAGT
>CAYSRH010000177.1:0-5097 GCA_964433245.1 uncultured Bacteroidales bacterium
TGTTTCGTTAAATTCAGATTACTTTTTTGTTACGTTTTTGTTAAGCTGATTTCTTCCTTTTTCCGCGTAACAATTTCTTAATATTTACTTAACGAGAGAGTAACAACCTGCGATTGAAAATGATGTAACATTGCATCGTAAAATAATTTTATAAACATAAACAAAAACTAAAAATGAAAATTATGAAAAAGACATTATTGCTTATCGGAAAATCGCTTGTAGCGCTTTCAATGGTATCCATGCTTGCTTCGTGTGAAGAAGAGAAAGATGACCCCATCGTTGATCCGCCTGTAGAGGAAGAAAATGTAATCCAGGTAAAATCGAACATTACAACGAATACTACCTGGAAAACAGGTAAAACGTATGTATTGACAACACGTATTGTTGTCGTTGAACCGGCAGAGTTAACAATTGAACCCGGTGTGATTGTAAAAGGTGAAGTTGGTGCCGGTGCCAATGCCACTGTGCTGGTTATTGCACAAGGGGCTAAAATAAACGCACAGGGCACTGCCAGTCAACCAATTATTTTCACAACTATTTCTGATGAAATTCAACCGGGGGAAATTGCAAGTCCAAATCTGGACGCTAGTTTTAACGGTTTATGGGGTGGTTTGATTGTATTGGGAAAAGCGCCAATCTCAGTAAAAGGAGATGCAGAAACCTGGAGAATCGAAGGAATTCCCGATACAGAACCCCACGGAATCTATGGTGGTACTGTTGCAGACGACAATTCTGGTGTTATCAGATATGTGTCTGTTCGTCATGGAGGTACCTTGATTGGTGAAGGCAACGAAATCAATGGTATTACGCTTGGTGGCGTAGGTAGCGGTACAACGATCGAATATATTGAAGTGATCGGGAACAAGGATGATGGTATTGAATGGTTTGGCGGTACTGTTAATGTGACCAATGCATTGGTTTGGAGTCCGAAAGATGATGCAATTGATACAGACCAGGCATGGTCAGGTACACTTGATAACTTTATTATTATTGGTGCAGGCGATAAATGTTTTGAGCTTGATGGTCCTGAAGGAACTGTGGCTACCGCGGATAAACATTCAATAATTAATGGATCTGTTAAGGCTGATGGTGCTGTCGGTTTGGTTGACCTTGATAAAAAAGGCAATGCACAAAGTTCTTACCTTGATATGGAAAATATCTTATTCTTTGATGTAACAGAGGGTCAAACTTTTGATGAGATACCTGTATTTTATGACACTTATGAAGGTTGTACTTTTGCAAACTTTGAGATTGTTCTTCCAACAGGTGACGTTCTTACTGATTATTTCAAGGATGGTTCTGATGCCTTTGCTGCTGCTGTTGACACTGTTTCAGTAGCTACCGTAGGAGCAGATAAATCCCAATTTGCCGGATGGACAATGGCAGATCAAAATGGAATGCTATCTGATTTTTAATTGGTTGACAAATAAGATGACTATTGAAGCACGCTCATCCTTGATGAGCGTGTTTCTTAGGTTATCCGACAGAGATTCTTAATGGCTATTATTTTTTTATTACGATAAAACTTTTCAAAGATGCATGTCAGATTCATAATGTTGTTTCTTTTAATGGGTGTTTTTTTTGATATTCAGGCCAAACAAGGTGTGATCAGAGGGCAGGTTTTTGATGCCGGTAATGGAGAACCAATACCCGGCGTTACCATTGCTATTGTTGAAAAAACTATAGGTACCTTTTCTGATTTGGATGGAAAATTTAATTTGTCTGTTGAATCCGGGACTTATACGCTAAAGATGTCTTATATGTCTTATGAGACAGTTGTCTTAACTGATGTAAAGGTCAATGAAGATGAAGTGACACTCCTGGAACCGGTGAATCTTTCTGAAGCGGCAATGATACTTTCCGGCGTTACGGTGAGTGCAAAATTGAAAAGGAATACCGAGAATGCATTGATTGTTAAGAAGCGTACTTCAGCAAATGTGATGGATGGAATATCGGCTGATAAACTTAAAAAAACCGGTGATTCTGATGCAGCGTCTTCTATGAAAAGAATAACAGGTGTTTCTGTGGAGGGGGGTAAATATGTATTTGTTCGTGGTTTGGGTGATCGCTATACCAAGACCATCCTTAATGGTGTGGATATACCCGGTCTTGATCCTGACAGAAATTCATTACAACTGGATATTTTTCCTTCGAATATCCTTGATAACATAGTCGTACATAAATCATTTTCTGCTCAATTACCAGCCGACTTTACCGGTGGAGTGGTGGATATTACATTAAAAGATTTCCCCGAAGAGAAACAGGGTGCTTTTTCTATTGGTTTCGGATACAATCCTTCTGCTCATTTCAATGAGAATTATCTTACATATGAAGGCGGAAAGTATGATTTCCTGGGATTTGATGACGGAACACGAGCAATTCCGGCAACAAAAGATGTCCCCTTCTGGGGGAACGCATTGGGAGACCCTGATGGTGAGACAGGATTGCGATACAAAGAGGTGTTGGGTGATTTTAATCCCAACATGGCGGCGATCAAACAAAAAAGCTTTATGGATGTAAGCAGTGGACTTTCTTTTGGAAATCAAATCGTCAGACCCAAAGCTACCTATGGTTATAATTTTGCACTTTCGTATAAGAATAATATCGATTTTTACGAAGATGCTGAGTTTGGTCGTTACGGCTTAGCCGCAGATAAAACAGTGAATGAACTGGAAACCAGGCAATATTGGACAGGAGATTATGGAATCGACAATGTGCTGCTTAGTGTCATGGGGGGATTTGCTGTGAAAACGTTGAAAAACAAATATATGATTAGTTTTTTGCATTTACAAAACGGTGAGTCAAGGGCAGGGATATTTGATTATACCAGAAATGAAGTGGGAACGATTTTTGACAGCTATCAACATGTATTAGATTATCAGCAAAGTTCGCTGACCAATGTTTTTATTAATGGGCAACATATTTTTAATGATCCAACATGGAAGGTTATATGGAAGATTTCACCTACCTACTCCACAGTACTAAACCCTGATATTCGTTTTACGCGATATCAAATTGATAAAGAAGACCCTGAGTTTATAAATATAGGAACTGAAGTGGGTTTGCCCCAGCGTGTTTGGAGAGATCTTCATGAGTACAGCGTATCCGGTAATACACAAGCAACCAAGGATTTTGACTTCAATAATCGTCCCGCAAAAATTGATTTTGGGGCGGCTTTTACTTACAAACAACGTGATTTTATTGTGAGGAGATTTGATTTCAATATCAATAATATTCCACTTACAGGAAATCCTGATGAGATTTTCTATGAGGAGAATTTGTGGCCCTATCAAGACGTATTATCTAGTGGGGTAACCTATGATCCTGATTTTTTACCCCGTAATCCAAATCAATTTAATGCAACCACCCAAAACATAGCCTTGTTTTTCTCTACAGAACTCAGTTTTACAGCTAAGCTGAAAAGTGTTCTGGGTGTCAGAGCTGAAAATTATCAGCAACGCTATACCGGGGAAAATAATCAGGCAACGGTAATATATGATAATGAACTGGTGATGGATGAAATAGGAATATTTCCCTCCCTTAATATGATCTATGCTCTGGATAAAGTACAGAATATCAGATTTTCTTACGCCAGAACAACAGCACGTCCTTCTTTCAAAGAACTTTCTTATGCTGAAATTTTTGATCCGATTAGTGCAACCCCCTTTGTGGGTGGATTACATAAAGAGGTTGATAACAGTACAGGTACAGTATTTTGGGATGGTAATTTAAGAAGCTCTTTTATTCATAATATTGATCTAAGGTACGAATTTTTAAAATCGAGTGAAAGAATGCTTTCAATCAGTGCTTTTTATAAATACATACAAGATCCTATCGAAATTGTCCAGTGGGCTACTGAAAATGCTTCGCTGCAGCCACGTAATGTTGGGGATGGACAATTATATGGAATAGAGTTGGAATCTATGCAGTGCCTTGACCTGTTAACTCCTTCCTTGAAAAACCTCTCATTGGTTGGTAATTTTTCTCTTATTGAGTCGATCATACAATTAAGTGAAACTGAATATGCTTCTAAGGTTTCAACTGCAAGAGAAGGTCAGGTGATAGAGAAGGAAAGAAATATGGCCGGACAGGCTCCCTACCTTATTAATGCAGGAATTTCATTTTCTGGTGACAGAGGTCTTTTTGAAAATTTTGAGGTTGGCTTATATTATAATGTACAGGGAAAAACGCTTTTATATGTAGGCGTGCTTGAAAAACCGGATGTCTATGTAATGCCCTTTGAGAGTTTGAACTTGAATATTACCAAGAAAATAGGTAAAGAGGATCGATTTCAAATAGGATTTAAAGTCGATAATATACTTAATGACAAAAAAGAAACAAAATTTATATCCTTTGATGATGAGCAGTATTTCTCTGCCATTTATCAAGGTACTACATTTAGTCTCAGTGCAAGCTATAACTTTTATTAGTTTTTCTTTTTACGATCTGTTTTAGCAGATTAATTATACACTCCTTTATCTTTTTGTAACGATAATGTAAACAGCACTTAACCTCCCCTTCATGCTGTTGTAACATTGTTTGTTTTTGTTTGCATTATGAACTTTAGCACAAAAAACACATGCTTACTTGTTCTGAAATGTTACAAACAATTTAATAAATAATCGACTAAAAAACACATTATGAAAAACAGTATGATTAAACAGTTTCTTTTTGCGTTGATCATTGCAAACTTTGTAATTTTCACATCAATGGCTCAGCAAGCAGGCGTCATTAAAGGGCGGGTGATAGACACTAACAATCTATCAATGCCCGGTGCATCCATAATGATAGAATCATTAAATAAAGGTGCTATAACCGATAATTACGGCTATTATACCCTTACAGGAATCCCTGAGGGAACTTATCAACTGGCTGTTTCCTATATCGGCTTTAATGCCGATAATAAAGAGGTCACAGTAAAATCCGGTAAAACATCGGTAGTTGATTTCAACCTGAAAGCAGGTATAGAATTATCTGAGGTTGTTGTTAGCGGACACTTACAAGGCCAGTCAAAAGCCCTGAATACACAAATGAACAAGGGAAACATCACCAACATCATTTCATCCGACCAGGTAGGTCGTTTCCCCGATGCCAATG
>CAYSRH010000178.1:0-5066 GCA_964433245.1 uncultured Bacteroidales bacterium
GTTCCCGAACATCCTGATTTTAATGCTGATTTAAGGCAACTGATACATGTCGGATATAAAATAGCAGCGTCCCTCGGAAATGATTATCTCAATATGATTAAGGATAACCATGAAATTGTCGGTCAGCAGGTGTATGAGAACCTTTTAAACCGCCACATCAAACGACTAATCATCTGATCTTTTTCAAAGTATATGTTGGTTGATGATATTGAATAACAGATATTGAGGTATTACAAAACCCATCATCGGGACGTACCTGTTTGAATTGAAAATCTGTTGAGATTGATCGTTCATCGAAACCGGACAAACAATAGCAAAAGCGCTTTCCATAAGTTGTAAACGCTTTCAGAAAATAAGCTGCGATATCATAGCCCAATACTGAATGATTGACTCCATCCGAAGCTATGTTAAATATATCGGTATGGTAAGTTTTTCTGTACTCCCTGATCCAATTGATCACCGAATCATTTTGCCAGTCAATGTAATAAGGAGTGTAGTAAACAAGATCAAGATTGTAGAATTCATCGAGATCTACATTTTTGAATGAATACCATGATGGCAAACCAAATAATTTGATATCATATGTTAATGTCAATGCATTCAGCGTGCTAGTGACATTGCTTACAAAGTTTTCCCGTGAAGAAGGAATGAAAAAATAATTGATGCGGTTGGTATCAATCTCTTCAATAACTTTTTCTCTTAATTTTTCACTGTAAATAATTTTCTTCACTACCGGTATTGTGTCATACACAATAAGAGAATCCGTTTCCGCATCAGTATATTTTAATGTGTTTTTTGTTGGTATTACCCGGGGAGGAAAAAATTGTCCAATCATTTGTTTATACAAGTCCACTTCATCAATGTCTGCGACATGATTATCATATATCATAACAAGATTCGAATTCTGTTCTATTATTGAATCTTTCAGGTAACGGAGAAATAAACTAAGTTGGATATAATTTGTTGGTTTGACCTGGATTGCAAATGGATTTTCCGCACAAAGATATCTTGATGAAAGCGGTGAAATAACAGGTATCTCATGTTTTTTTGCAAAATCGGCAACGACCAGAAAATTATAATAAAATGCAGGTCCGATGATCATATCCATCCTCGACAGGTTTCCGCCGGTAAGAAGACTTTTCACAACATTCGAATCAGCCCGGGTATCATATACATAAAGTTTGATCTTATGGGATCCTGATTGTTTAAATTCTTTTACAGCCAACAATATGCCTTCATACAAATCAAGACTCACCCTTGATTTGGGGTAAATATAATCAGTAAATCTTCTTTTTTTAAGATGTTCACTCATTCCCCTGAATAAATTTGAGTCAGCCATATAAGATTCCAATGTATTTCTCCGTGTATAGAAAGGGAGCATCACGGCAATATTGATCTCTTCAATGTCTTCTTCCAAGCGTAATGTATCACAATCAACAGGCTGTTCTATTTCTTCAGTTATCGTATCAGGGAAAAAAGCCACCCGGTGTTCCTTTTTTATTTTCTCATCTGTTGTATCTTTTAATGCCTTGGGAATCCGTATTTCCTGTTTATGTTTAAGCCCATCCTCAGCAACATCCCTGTTCAATTCCAATATACCTCCGATTGAAACACCGTAAACTCTGCTAATAGAATAGAGGGTTTCTCTTCTTTGCACCTTATGTATGATATGCCCGTCTTCATCCCTTTCTTCTGCCACAGGAGTTTCAGAATCAATTTTTTTCTTCGGTATTCTAAGTACCTGGTTAATCTGTAAACTTTCCTTTTCAAGTTCTTCGTTATTGTCAATAATAACATCCACCGGAACATTATAACGTCTCGACAAAGAATACAAAGTCTCCCCTTTCCGAATGACATGATAGATATACCTGTTATGATCAAAAGCATCCACTTCTTTTTCTGCCTCTTTGGGAATTTTAATCCTGCTGCCAACCTTTAATCCTTCATCTTTCAGTCCTTTGTTGGCATGGTAAATGTCATCAAGAGGAACACCATAAGCCCGGCTAATGGAATAAAGCGTCTGACGGGGTTCTACATCATGAATGTAATATCGTTTTCCACTAATTACCACAACATTTTCAGACACATCTACAGGAACAACTTCCTGTGCCATGGCAGGGGCAAATATAAAAAGCAGAAAATACAAGAAAAAAGACTTCCGCATGTAAAATACTTATGATATTTAAATTAATTTATTTCTGATAAAGTTACTAACATTTTTTTCGATACGTTCAATAATTCCATCAGATTTTGCTTTTTCAAACAATTTTCCGGTAATACTTTCATACAACTCAATATACCGGTCCGACACCTGCTGCACAAAATCTTCGGACATATCAGGAACTGCCTGCCCGTCTTTCCCCTGAAAACCTTTTTCTATTAACCACTCACGCACAAATTCCTTGGAAAGTTGCCGTTGTTTTTCGCCATTGTCCTGTCTTTTCTGGTAACCTTCGGCATAGAAATAGCGGCTGGAATCAGGGGTATGTATCTCATCCATCAGATATATCTTCCCGTCCTTTTTTCCAAACTCATATTTTGTATCCACCAACAACAATCCTTTTTCCAAAGCTGTTTCACTTCCTCTTTTAAAAAGTTCCAGGGTGTATTTTTCCAACAGCAGGTAATCATCTTCAGAAACAAGTCCCTGTTTGATAATTTCATCTCTTGATATGTCTTCATCATGCCCTTCAGTAGCTTTCGTTGTTGGTGTGATAATGGGTTCCGGAAACCTGTCATGTTCTTTCATGCCTTCCGGCAATGGTATGCCACACAAGGAGCGTTTTCCAGCACTGTATTCACGCCATGCATGACCTGTCAGATAACCACGCACAACCATCTCCACCATAAAAGGTTCCACTTTATGTCCTATGGTCACCATGGGATCAGGTGTTGCTATTTTCCAGTTAGGAACAATATCTGATGTTGCATCAAGAAATTCCGAAGCAATCTGATTTAAAACTTGCCCCTTATAAGGAATTCCTTTGGGTAAAACAATATCAAAAGCCGATATCCTGTCTGTTACCAACATCACAAGATATTTGTCATCAATATTATACACATCACGAACTTTACCATGATAAACACTCTTTTGTCCGGAAAACTGAAAATCTGAACGAACTACTGCTTCTGCCATTATTCTTTTTTTTTATATGTTGATTAAATATTAATTTTTTTATGACTTAGTTTTTTTATAGCTTATGTTCTGAAAAAACATCAACAATTTTTTTCACCAGTTCATGCCTGACGATATCTTTTGCCTGAAAATCTATTACGCCAATACCTTTGATATCTTCCAGCATATCAATCACCGCAGAAAGTCCCGATCTTTTCACATCAGGCAGGTCCACCTGTGTTACATCACCCGTAACAATAAACTTTGTATTATCGCCCATCCTGGTAAGGAACATCTTCAGCTGTCCCAGGGTAGCATTCTGAGCCTCATCCAATATCACAAAAGCATTCCCAAGTGTCCTGCCCCGCATAAAAGCAAGCGGAGCTATTTGTATGGTTTTATTTTCAAGATATTCCATCAGCTTACGGGGCGGGATCATTTCCAGCAAGGCATCATAGATAGGTTGCAGGTAGGGATCCAGTTTCTCCGTCAGGTCGCCCGGCAGGAAACCTAAATTTTCTCCGGCTTCAACCGCCGGACGTGTCACAATGATCCGCTTGATCTCCCCTTCCCTTAAAGCTTTAACAGCCATTGCAATAGCAATAAATGTCTTTCCTGTTCCGGCCGGTCCTTTTATAAAAACAAGGTCTTTTTCATCTGTCAAACGAACCAGATTCCACTGATTTTCTGTTTTGGGCTTTATTGCTTTCCCGTAATTTCCATAAAGCAGAACATCCCCCGCTCCTCCTTTTTGTGTTTTTTGTTTCTTCTCTCCTTCCCGGAGCAAAGTCGAAAGTTCTTCGTTATTTAATGAATTGAATTGTTTATAATAGCTTATTATCAAATCTATTTTTTCATTGAACTTTTTAATTTCAGAGGCTTCCCCAAAAGTTTTTATTTCATTTCCACGGGCAACGATCTTAAGCTTTGGAAAAAAATCCTGTATCATCCGTAACTTACTGTTATTGATGCCATACAATTGAACAGGGTCTATTTCCTCTAAATATATTAGCTTTTCGGACATGAAGTTTTACAATATTGCTTAATTTTGATACTGCAAATTAAATACTTTTTCTTAAAAAACACATCATTATAAAAGACTCATTTTTTTAAATGTCAATCATTACCCTGACAACAGACTGGAATAACAAGAGCCACTACCAGGGGGCGATGAAAGGTAAACTGTTAAGTTTATTTAAAAGCGCAAGCATTGTGGATATCTCTCATGAGATTGAAGTACATAATATTGTCCAGGCTGCTTTCACTCTTCGTAATTGCCTCCCCTATTATCCGAAAGGCACTGTCCATATAATTGATATTGACTCTGCTTCCAAAACTTATAAGCCTGTTGTTATCCTAAAAAACCAACATTATTTTATTTGTTCCGACAACGGACTTTACTCTCTGATCTTCACTACACCTCCTGATGAAGTCATAGAAATCACCCGCTTTCCTGTTACCCAAACCACTTTTCCTGCTTTGGATGTTTTTGTCCCATCAGCCATTCATCTTGCCCGGCAAAAACTCCTCAAATCTCTGGGCGACCCTGTGTCTCTCAGCAAAGAAAATATGCCACTCCGTCCGGCTATTGAAAAAAATACGATCATCGGTCATGTGATCTATATTGATAATTACGGAAATGCGATCACCAATATCACAAAAGAACTTTTTGAAAGGGTAGGACAGGAAAAACCTTTCGACATATTTATTCAAAGTAACCGTAACAGAATCAGTAAAATATCAGATTATTATGATGCTGTTGAAAACGGTGACCTTGTTGCATTGTTTAATATATCAGATTTATTGGAAGTTGCTATCAACAAAGGGAATATTGCTGAATTACTGGGACTTTCATCCCATTCAAGCATTATCGTAAAATTTAAAGAATAGAATATCATGAAACAGACTATGTCTGAGATTAATATTGAGACACACACGCAGCTATGATTAA
>CAYSRH010000179.1:0-4996 GCA_964433245.1 uncultured Bacteroidales bacterium
TGCATCACAAGATACTGGAAGGTTGGGATAATGTACTACGCTTTACGGTAGTACATGAATGTCCTCCAAGAATGCTTCCTACAAATCTTGCATCAGTATACCTGAAATCATGCTGGAACTTCGAATACTGAAGAGTCGTTTGTGGTACGCTTATGGAAGGATAGATTGATGAAATCAAATACAACTTTGGGATCTCATATAGCCAGACTGCCAGGTCTCGCCTCCTTTTCCCACCGGTTCCATCAGAAACGCATTACACTCAAGAAGCGGTTTCTGCGGGCCGTTCAGAAGAAACTCTGCCCTCAGAGCCGTGACTTCTTCGATGCCCCCAACCTATCAGATGACGATATTTTTCTCGCTTCTTTTCCGAGATCAGGAAATACATGGGTTCGTAACATCATTTCTCACATCCTGTATGACAACCACCAGATCGAAAGACTCAAGGACTTGAACCACCTGGTTCCCGACATACACTGTGGCATCCCGGATGGTTTTGAATACAGCTCTCCACGCGTTATTAAGACGCATCGTCCATACCCCTTTCGACATGAACGCCATAGGGCCTCTTTGTACAGTAAAGTTATATATATTGTTCGGAATCCTTTTCATGTTTTTCGCAGCTACCACCACATGACCACCAAGTTATTTGAACCTGGCAATTCCATAACACTAAATGATTTCGCTCGTAAAATTGCCTTGGGAGCAATCGCCCCCTGTAGTTGGCAAGAACATGTTTTCTCATGGAAAGCGATGGAGAATGAGATTGATATTTTATTTATTAAGTATGAAGATATGGAAAATGATGCAACAACGTCTGTTCAGCGCCTGGCTTCATTTTTGGGCCGTCAGATTTCGACGGATGAGGTCACGCGTATTATCGATAAATGTTCCCGCAAAGAAATGGTGAAACTTGAGGAAAAAGGCTCGCTCGTGTCCCCCTCTTATGATTTTATACGACGCGAAGAAATAAGGAGAACTGTTCAGGAAGAACTCACACCTGAGACAATAGATATGATACGTCTGGCCAATCACCTAGCGATGAAAGAATTTGGTTATGAATAATAATGAACAGATAGATATGAGGTACTAAACAAAAAGACCTCAAGGAATTTACCGCCAAATTTGGCATCAATTTATATTGAGCCCAAGTGGGATATTGATCATTAATACTTCAATAGATCAAGAATTGCTTAAACATTTAAACCATAAGGGAACGCTTATGCTAACAAGATTTAAGAAAATAATTAAAACGACCAAGGGCCAAACTATTGCCAGAAAAAAATATGGAATACTGAACGAACAAACTAACAGAGGTCTCTCAGTTTATGTCATATAAAAATGTACTTAAAAAGCTAGGGCTTGCAGAATCAACACCTTCCTTTCCAAATTTGGAAAAGAAGGTACTGACAGTACGTAATTATGACTGCCTTAAGCAGGCAATGGGTTGGGAGCACTATCCGATTATTGACGAGGAGCAATGCAGGAAATTCCAATACATGGAGGATTTGAACTTCAGAAGGTTGCGCGATGCCGAAGTGATTCTCGGAGCATGCAGAAACGCAAACCCCAAAACCATTCTTGAAATAGGCACTTCCTTCGGGTTCACAACTTTGTATATGTCCCGCAACGCCCCGAAGGCCCAGATTTATACCGTCAATTTACCACCTGAAGGCGCAGCCAATGCAGGAAAAAATATTACTCATGTTCTTGAGGAAAATGAAATTGGTAAGTATTACCGCGAGGCGGGCTGCGATAATGTGCATCAAATTCTGGCCAATACGGCCGACTGGACACCCGATTGCGGCCCTGTCGATATTGCTTTCATTGATGGTTGCCACGATGCGGACTTCGTCTACAATGACACCCTGAAGATACTGCCGCTCTGCCAATCCGGCTCAATTGTTATCTGGCACGATTTCAACTTGGATCTCGTTGCTAAGTATCATTGGATTAACGAGGTAGCAAAGGGTATTGAGTTATTGTATGCAGAGGGACACATTACCAAGCCCATCCTGCATCTTCAAGATTCATGGTGTGGGGTTTACAAGGTTCTCTGAGTTTTATGGAAATGGATCAAACGACATTGAAGACATTATCACCTCTATCTTTTCCGAAAGTTAATCAGTCTGCGCTTAGGGTGCTTCTTGCCTATGTCCCTTATTCCGAGCGTACTGTGAAATGGTATGATGGAATTGAGGAGCGAGCTAATAAATTGGGATGGAATATAAAGACTTTTCCTTTATATACAGGTTCATCTGTAGGATCACGGTTGAATTATTCTGCTCTCAATCAACGATGGAAGAAGAGAGACAAATCCCTTTTACGATTAAGTGATAGACTCAGAGATGCTCTTTCTGATGCAGATGTTCTGTGGAATTTTAACGGTGCAAATATTCATCCCGAATGGTTGTGTGAATTCGACACTTTGAATGTTTACTCATGTTTCGACGATCCAGAAGCAATACGACATCTTTCAAAGCCTGTTGCGAAGTACTTTGATGCTTCTCTTGTTGGTAATTTGGGTGTTCTTCCTATCTATGCACATTGGGGTATTAAAGACCTTGCATGGGCACCGTTGGCATTCACCGGTGATGAATACGACCCCGAATTGACCGCTGAAAAGATACTCAGTGAAGAACGTACCAACGATATCGTCTTTTTTGGTGAGAGAGAATCACCGAGGAGAAGAGAGCGTTTTTCTAAAATTGCAAATGCGTTTCCCGATGCCCTTTTTTTTGGAAAAGGATGGCCCTCTGGGTTCATTGATGATTCAGAGAGGAAATCAATATACAGAAACACGAAGATAGGGTGGAATATTCACAACAGTCTTGGCCCTGTGAATCTGCGGGTTTTCGCTCTTCTTTCATACGGAATAATGCAAATATGTGATAACAAGTGTCGATTGGGACAAGTATTTGAGTTGGGTAAGGAAATAGTAGGATTTGATATGATTGAAGAATGTATTGATTTGACACGATATTATCTTGATCACGATCAGGAACGCCGGGAAATAGCAGCCAATGGATTTTTGAAATACCAGAAGGACTATTGTGAAGAAGAACTATGGAAGTACTACTTTGCTTTTTTTGAAAAATGGGTTGAGGCAAAAAAGGACGGGGAGATTTCTGCGTCGCTATACGAACCTTCAAAATCACAGTCTCCAATAAAACAAGGTCTTCAAGATGCTACCAGAATTATTGGCAACCGCGTCTTACAGCCTTTCAATCTTAAGGTTGTGCGGAATTCGAAAGACCAGAAAGATATGAATATTGTTGCCAGTCCAAAGTCCGTTCCTTATATAGAAAACGAGGAAGCAGGCGGGAAGAATATGGCTGAAAAACTACTTCGTGCTGAGCGGGGCGAATGGTTTGAATGGCCCAATATAGTGGCTCTAAATTGGTATGTTGCCACGCTTGTGGGGCATTCCAGGCGTATTATTGAGATCGGAAGCGGAACCGGCTGTTTCGCTTATGAAGCCGCGGCTGATCCAAAACGACAGATTGTTGCTGTTGATATTGATCAGGATGCTGTGGAATGGGCTAAGAAACACAGACGGCGACCCAATATTGAATATCAAAGTCGTATTGTCAAAAAGGGCGACGGTGAATATGATCTGGTTGTATCATTGGATGTCATTGAACATATAAAAGACTATGGTGCATTCTTAAACCTGTGTCGTTCTCTGTCTCCAAGGTGTATATTGTCAACACCGAACCGACTTCGGAGTAAGGAGGCAAATCATGCGGGCCCTCCAAAATATTATCAACATGTACGCGAATGGACAGCAGGAGAATTCTACTGGGTTCTCAAAAGTTTTTACAATCATGTCCGCCTTTATGTAATGCCAAGTCCATATCTTCCAGACGGTATGCCATGCGATGTTAACGAATCCAATTCACAAATAATTGCGGTATGTGAAAACAAAGACAAAAAGGTGTGATTTATGTTGCGTTCTCTGAAGAGTATGGAAACGTTTACAACTTCTATATGGGTAACAATGACACCTGTACACAAGGAAGGACGATAACATGCTGATAGGTATTCAACCGGACAAAACGGGCAATGAGAGTTATTCAGAGAAATGGTCAAAGGTATTGAAGTCAAGAAACCATGAGGTGCGCAATCTTGATTTGTATTCCCATGACTGGCTTGATCAAGTGCAGGATTGCGACGGCGTAATGTGGAGATGGCTTCATAACCCAAATCACGCTCAATCGGCTCCTCACATATTGCGATCTATTGAAAAAGGCTTGGGCATTCCTGTTTATCCTAGTAATGCCACATGTTGGCATTATGATAATAAAATAGCCCAGTATTATTATCTTTCTACCTTGCAAGTGACTATGCCTGAAACATTTATATTCTGGGATGAAGCGAGTGCTGTTAAGTGGGCAAATCAGTGCGAATATCCCGTTGTGGCAAAGCTGTCTAAAGGTGCGAGTTCATCAAATGTATGGATGATTAATAACAAGGAAGAAGCAATTAAACATATAAGCAATATGTTCAGAAGGGGAATAATTCAGTTACCCCGTAAGCGATTTCCATCCCATGGTGCGATCAGGTTTATAAAAGGCTTACTGCGTCAAGCAATCTATTCTTATAATTATTTGGTTTTTGGCACTTATCCGCCTCTTCGAAATCCGCATTGGATGCCAGAAAAAAACTATGTATATTTTCAAGAACTTTTGCCAGATAATGATTTTGATATTAGGGTGAATATTATTGGTGACAAAATATTTGCATATCGAAGGTTCAACAGAGACAGGGATTTCCGGGCTTCAGGCAGTGGCAATTTCAATACTGATCCGGAAATGATTGACATAGATTGCTTGAGAATAGCCCGAGACCTCTCTTTGAAGACGGGCTTCCAATGTATGGCTTATGATTTTCTTTATAAAACCGGTGAACCTGTTGTAACAGAAGTAAGTTACACGTTTGTTGACTGGATGGTTCATTCATGTCCTGGTCATTGGAATATTGATTTAGAATGGATTCC
>CAYSRH010000180.1:0-4978 GCA_964433245.1 uncultured Bacteroidales bacterium
GGCTTGCGAAGTCTGAAAACCCGCAGTTTACTGGTGTAAATGAGGAGTTTTCAGACGAGCGTAACGCAGAAAATGGAGTTTTCTCGCAGAGACTAAATAATAATGTTTCTGGAAACAGGGAAAGGAATAATTAATCATGACAAACAATACATATAATATTTCCGGGGCAAAATGAAACAAACGCTTAGCAGCCAGATAAAAAGAACAATATTGCTTATTTCAGTTATATCGGTAACGAGCTGTAGCCTGATCTACTATGTCCTGTCAACGAGGCAATTCAAAAAGAACATGCTTGAATCCACTATTATTGATGCAAAGTTTGTTGGTGACCAGTTGATTATGCCTCTTGAATTCAATAACGGTGAAAGAGCCTTCGAAATTTTATCAAAATTAAAAGCGAAACCCAAAATCGAAAAGGCAATACTGTTTGATGCCCAGGGAATCGTTCTTTCCCATTATACGAAATCTACAAAAAAACTCGAAGTCCCTGATTTTTACCGGGATGCTCACTGTTATTTTTCAGGAAATTACCTTCATGTGCATGAACCCATACAGCATGATGGAAAATACTACGGTACACTCTACTTAAAAGCAGAAGCATCAATACAGGAACTGCTTATCGAACAAGGTCTTGTCACACTTATTATCATATTGATATTAACTATTTTTATTTTCTTTTTGGCAAAGCGTTTTCAAAAAAAGATCACAGCACCGATCATGTATCTGATCACCACCATCAAGAGTGTTTCCCGTTTCAAAGATTACACCATCCGTTTAGAATTAGAAAGAGATGAAGATGATGAGATCAGCAACCTTTACAGTTCCTTTAACAAGATGCAGGAAGCCATTCACGAAAGAGAAAAAGAACTTATAGAATCACGAAAAAAAGCCGAAGAAGCTGATCGGCTCAAATCAGCATTTCTGGCAAACATGTCGCACGAGATCCGTACCCCACTGAATGCCATCGTTGGCTTTACAAACTTAATAAACGATACAAAACTCTCGTCTGAAGAAATAAAAAATTTCAATCAGATTATCCAAAACCGAAGCAAAGACTTACTGGATATTATTGATGACATTATCAGTATAGCGAAAATTGAAGCCGGACAAATGACACTACATAAACAGAACTTTAATGTTGATGAACTGATTGATGACCTTGCTGATGACTACAGGCAACGCATTGACCTGGATTATCGAAAAAAGATAAATCTGATCGTAAAACGAGAAAGAGCTACAGCATCCAATGTCATTCAATCAAGTCCTAAGGCGATCAAACAAATGTTAAGTAACCTTTTGAGCAACGCTTTAAAATTCACGGAAGAGGGTGAAATTGTACTTAGCTACAGCCTGAAACCCAAACAAATAACCTTCACTGTAAGCGATACAGGTATAGGCATTGATAAAGAAGACCAGGAATTAATATTTGAACGTTTCAGGCAGGTTGAGGAATATCAAACCCGGAATTACGGAGGAACAGGACTTGGTCTCAGTATTTGCAATGCCCTGATAAATCAGCTTAAAGGGAAAATGCATCTAAAGTCAACAAAAGGCAAAGGATCTGCTTTTTCGTTCTCTATTCCTTTGGACTATAGCATGATATAGAAAACAACAACTAATAAAGACCCTTTTGTTTTGCCAACAGCGAAATATGTTCAAGAATCTCTTCCGTAGATAAGTGGCTTCTGTTTAATATCAGATCAAACAATTCACTGTCAGGCTTGTTTCCCTTATAGAATTCCATAAACTTTACCCGATCTTTATCCACATTATTTACGTGCTTCAATGCTTGACGCTTTGTCATATCCAACCGTTCCTGAATACGTTTCACCCGCCAATTATATGGTGCAACAAGCCTTACATGAATGGACTTTTCTATTATGGGACGCACCAATACACATCCTGCCCTTCCTACAATAATTGAATTTCCCCGCCTGGCATAAGACCTGACAACATTGGCCAATGTCCTTTTTATTGAAACGTCGCTGGTATATTTGTCATAGTCCTTGAAGGCCCTGAGCACATCATTCAACAAATTCTTTTCTTCAGCACCGAAAATATGTGCAATATCAGAACTTTCCACTTCCAGTAATTTTGCAACTTCCTCTAATATATGACTGCTTACACTTGCCCATACCTTTTTTTCTTTTGCCCCCTGTTTTATCTCCGTGAGTTTTTTAGCCAATTCCCCGGCTATTTCCTCCCCATAACAACCATACTCCCTTGATATGGTAATTACCGGACCACCTCCCTCTGTTATTCCGGTTTTACGGGACTGCAAGGACCAGTCTGTCATTCTTCTTATGAATGGATCTTGTTGTATCATATCTATGTGGGTTTATCCGAATTCTCTATTTATTACATCTTGTCAGGTATCGCTGTTCTTTACTCACTGCTGAAACGGCAATACGGGTTTAAAGTTACAAAAAACAACAAAAGAATAAGCATTATGATTGCAATATTTCTGATTAAGGAATATCTTTGTTACGAATAAAGATATACCAACACACAAAAAGATCATGTTTTATGGAATGTCTCAATCAGAAAAAAAACGATTTCTATTGTAACTGCACATACTCCTGCAGCCGTAAAAAAAATTGTTGTGAATGCATTGCCTACCACAGGCGTTCCGGGCAATTACCTGCTTGTTACTTTCCTGATGATGTAGAAAAAAGTTATGATCGGAGCATAAATAATTTTATTCGGGTGGTACAAGAGCGGGGAACTTCTTATCTGAAATAAAAAACCAATAACACAATTATTCCATAAAACAGACCATGTCTGAAATTAATATTTAGACACACACGCAATTATGATTAAAAATGTGTGCCAAATCGAAAGCATGATCACAAAATTTAAACAGATGATGTGTTTTTCACCTGATAACAATCTGTTGTTTTCTCAGGTAATCTTTTAATTCGGAGATCCCAATTTCTCCGAAATGAAAAATTGATGCAGCAAGACCGGCATCAGCCTTTCCTTTGGTAAAGACTTCAGAAAAATGCTCCATCTTTCCGGCACCTCCCGAAGCTATAACAGGGATTGAAAGTACATTGTGCATTTCTGCCAGGGCATCACAGGCAAAACCGTTTTTTGTACCATCATGATTCATTGAAGTAAAAAGTATCTCTCCGGCACCCCGATGTTCCGCTTCCAATGCCCAGGAAAAAAGTTCTTTTTCGGTGGGGATACGTCCCCCGTTGACAAAAACCGTCCATTTTCCATCCTTATATTCTGCATCAATCGCTACCACCACAAATTGAGAACCAAAGTTCTCTGCTATCCCATTGATCAAATCCGGATTTTTAACAGCGGCTGAATTAATAGAGATTTTATCTGCTCCGGCACTCAATAAGACATCTGCATCTTTTAATTCATTAATTCCCCCACCCACGGTAAAAGGAATACTCAGGTTTTGAGCAATGCGCTGCACAACATCCACAAAAGTTTTTCTTTTTTCATGGCTGGCAGTGATATCAAGAAAAACCAACTCATCTGCTCCCTCATCGGAATAGCGGGCACCCATCTCCACCGGATCACCTACCTCTTTAATATCCAGAAAATTGACACCTTTAACAGTTTGTCCGTTGCGAACATCCAAACACGGTATGATACGTTTTGCCAACATACTTTTACTTATTAAATGTTTCGATTTCTTTTAATGTTATTTTTCCTTCATAGATAGCTTTCCCTGTAATAACAGCAGGGATGCCGGCATCTTCCAAGACCTCAATATCCTTCATGCTGCTCACCCCTCCGCTCGCCACAAGATATAAACCGGGATGTGCCTGCAATATTTCCTGGTAGAGTGTGGTCGCAGGTCCTGACAGCATGCCGTCTTTGCTAATGTCTGTACAGATCACCTTGCTTATACCTTTTTCCGTATAATCCTGCAAAAAAGGAAACAGACCAATGCCGGAAGACTCTTCCCATCCTGAAATAGCAATCTTCTTATTCTGCACATCGGCACCAAGAATAATTTTTTCTGCCCCGAATTTTTTGATCCACCCCGAAAAAACTTCCGGATTCTTCACGGCAATACTACCTCCGGTTATCATCTTTGCCCCTGAAGAAAAAGCGATCCGTAAATCCTCATCACTTTTTAATCCACCCCCAAAATCAATGACCAGGCGGGTATGGGATGCGATGGTCTCCAACACCCTGTAATTAACAATGTGTTGTGCCCTGGCACCATCCAAATCAACCAGATGCAGACGTTTAATTCCGGCACCCTCAAACTCCCGGGCTACCTCCAACGGATTTTCGTTATAAACCGTTTTTCGTCCATAATCACCTTGCGAAAGACGCACGCATTTGCCGTCAATAATATCAATGGCAGGAATAATATCAATCATAATGAAATAAAGTTTTCTAATATTTTTACCCCAACAGGACCACTTTTTTCGGGATGAAATTGCGTAGCATAAAAATTATCCCGATGTAAAGAAGAACTGAAATCCTGTATATAGTTACTTACCGCAGATGTATTTTTCCCCACTTCAGCATAATAGCTATGCACAAAATAAACATACCTGCCTTCCTGCCCATCAGTGAAGAGAGGAGCTTTTACCTGATTGACCGTATTCCACCCCATTTCAGGTATTTTAAATCCGGAAAGACCTGCATTGTCAAAACGCCTGACCCGTTCTTCAAAAATACCGAGGCATTCTACATCACCCTCTTCGGTATGAGCACACATCAATTGCAATCCAAGGCATATTCCGAGTACGGGTTGTTTCAAACCCACAATCAATTTATCAAGTCCGTGTGATTGTAAATATTGCATCGTGGTTTTGGCTTCTCCCACCCCGGGAAATATCACCTTATCAGCGGTGCTGATCTTTTCATGGTCTCCGGTAATTTCAGCCTGAATTCCCATACGCTGAAGGGCATAATCCACAGACCGGATATTACCGGCATTATAATCTATGATTGCTATATTCATATGTTTATTTTTACTACACCAACAACATATATT